>QIMA01000502.1 GCA_003233535.1 Rhodanobacteraceae bacterium | reverse complement strand
GGCGAGAACACCTTTCAGCTCTCCGCCAACGGTCGCCAGCTGTTGATTAGTCATGCGCGAAGCTACATCCAGCCGCAGCTCTATGTGCAGTCCGCTACGCCCGGTAGCGAGGCTAAGCAGCTCACCGACACGCGTACAGAGCAGTATCGGCAGTACGATTTTCAGGCCCCAGAATTTGTCTGGTATCCGTCCACCCACGGTGATTTCCAGATTCCGGCCAAGCTCTACCGCGGTCGCGGCGACGGTGCGGGTAAGGGCGCTGCAGTGATCTTTATCCACGGCGCCGGCTATACCCAAGACGTCCACCAGGGTTACCCGTACTACTTCCGCGAACAGATGTTCCACAATCTGCTCACCGCGCAGGGCGTAACCGTGATCGTTCCCGACTATCGCGCTAGCGAAGGCTACGGGCGAGACTGGCGCACCGCGATCTATCGCAATATGGGTCACCCCGAGCTGGAAGATCTGATCGACGCCAAGCGCTGGCTAGGCAGCGAACACGGCGTCGATCCCGATCGCGTGGCGGTGTACGGCGGCAGCTACGGCGGCTTCATGACCATGATGGCGCTGTTCCGCGCACCCGAGGAATTCGCCGCCGGCGCCGCGCTGCGGCCGGTGACCGACTGGGCGCACTACAACCACTTTTACACCGGCAACATCCTCAACACGCCGCAGCTCGACCCCGAGGCGTATCGCATCTCCAGCCCCATCGAACACGCTGAAGGCCTACAGCGTCCGCTGCTGATCGCGCACGGCATGCTCGACGACAACGTCTTCTTCAAGGATTCCATTCGCCTAGTCCAGCGCCTAATCGAGCTGCGCAAGGGCGAATATTTTGAGCTCGCCGCCTATCCGCTGGAGCGCCACGGCTTCGTCTATAGCGACGGCTGGTTTGACGAGTACGGTCGGATTTGGCGTTTGTTTAGGCGTGAGTTGAAGTTCTAGCTCGGATGTTTCATAAACTTCACGCGCCCTCGCTAGACCCTTTCTTCGCCCCTGATCTGGCGGATATCACCCTCTAATAGCTAAATCAGACAGGTAAAAACTGTCAACTTGTCTGAAATGACCACTACAATGGCGTATCCGCCGCTCCCTGGACGCCGTGTCAATAGTCATACTGTTGTCCAGCGGGAATAGCCCCGCCCTAACGGAGAACACCATGTCCCGCACCACTTTCAAACTGATTTCCGCGATTGCCGTGTTAACCAGCAGCAGTGCGTATGCGGCTGAGCAGGTCGAGCAGGACTACATTGCCGGTGGCCACTACACCGCGACCTTCCACCAGCACGCTGGTAACTGGCAGTACACGCCTGCCGACGGTCAGGATCTCAATCTGAGCAGCGCCGATAACTGCAGCGTGGCCAGCGAAGTGCCCAAGGGTGTTTGGCTGCTGACCAGCGATGCCAATGGTGATCCGGAACTGCAGGCGCCGTCCGCGCTGAACCTGCCGGCTGGACACAGCGGTTCGGTGCAGCTGGTGGCGTGCGATCAGGCGGCCGACGGCATTACGCAAATAGTAGCCCCGCAGCTACTGCTGGACCTGCTGGTCAACAGCGCCGGTGCGGTACGTATCGATGACTGATCAAGCACCGGCATCGCCGCTGCGAGTAGGCGTCTTGGCGCTGGATGGCGTGATGCTGTCCAGCGTCGCCGGACCCTGCGATGCGCTGAGCGTGGCCGGCAAGCTGGCGTCCATCCGCGATCCGCTCAACCCTGTGCAGTTTGAAAGCGCCGTGGTGAGCGCCCGGGGACAGGAACAGGTGGCTACCAGCGCGGGAGTCAGCATTGGCGGCCTGCAGGGACCGCGCGAGGATCTGGACGCACTGATTGTTCCCGGATTGATGCACGAGTGTCCGGCGGGCTTAGGCGAACAGCTGAGCGCCTACACCGCCGAGTACGAATATCTGCACAATTTGCATCGGCGCGGCACGGTTATTGCTGGCAACTGCAGCGGCACCTTTATGCTCGCCGCCAGCGGCCTGCTCGATGGTCACCGCGCCACCACCAGTTGGTGGCTAGCCAGCAGTTTCCGCACGCGCTTCCCCAAAGTGATACTGGAAGCCGATCAGATGATGGTTCGCGACGGGCCCTTAGTGACCACCGGCGCTGCAACGTCGATTTACAACTTCGTACTGGAGCTGGTCGCCGAACACGGCGGCGAAGATCTGGCCCAGCAAACCGGACGCATGCTGGTGATTGACCGCGAACGGCAGTCGCAGGCGCCGTACGTGAGTTTGGCGATGATGGAGCGGCCGCGGCACTCGCTCAGCGAGCGTGCCGAGCGCTTCCTGCAGCGCGAGCTGCATGAGCACATGAGCGTGTCGCGATTGGCTGACCACTGCGGGATCAGCGAGCGCAGCCTGCTGCGCCACTATCGCAGCCACCACGGGATGACCCCACTGGAGCATATTCAGCACTTGCGCGTAGAGCGCGCCAAGGCCCTGCTAGAAACCACCCATTTGAGCTTTGAGGAAATCGTCGAGCGCTGCGGCTACATCGACGTCTCCAGTTTCCGCAAGCTGTTCAAACGCGCCAGCGCCACCACGCCCGCCGATTATCGCGAGCGATTCAGGCTGCGCGCCCACTGAATACCGCGGCGTGAACACGATGAAGCGCTGAGCTTTTCCCGGCCAAGGCAACGGGCAAGTGGTTAATCTTGCCTCAGCCCTCAAGACCCATGGACCGACTGCGCTTCACCCAACTTATCTCTCGCCAGTTCAATCAGGAACAGGAAGCCGTGCGCTCGCACGTGCTGCGGATGGGCGGATTGGTCGAGCAACAGCTGAGCGTCGGCTTGCGCTGTCTGCGGGTGATGGCCGACGACAAGACCGCCGACCGCAGCTACAAGGCGCTGCTGGTGGAACTCATCGAATACATGGAGCGGCTGCCGGTGATCATCCCCAGCGCGGTTGACGCCCTATTCGTGGCGCGCTCCCTGGAGCGCGTAGGTGATCACTGTAAGAACATCTGCGAGCACGTCATCTATCCCGAACGTTTCATAAACTTCACGCGCCCTCGCTAGGCCCTTGATCGCCCAGCGATTTTTCCTCAGTCGGGTGTATGAACCACTACACCGC
>QIMA01000121.1 GCA_003233535.1 Rhodanobacteraceae bacterium | reverse complement strand
CCCTGGCCGCTTAATCGTGACGATCGCACGCGCGCACGGACCTGCCCGCTAACCTTGTGTCGAACCAATCTGTGACGAATCGCGTCGTCGCGCGAATCATGGAGTGAAGCGCATTCCGGTTGCGCGGGACTTAGCCATGCAGGACGCTGTACTCAACATGACCGACACCGCACAACCACGACAGGCGTTCACGGAGTTGCTCGAGCGTCATCGCGGCATCGTGTTCAAGGTCGCCAACAGCTATGCCTGGAATCCGGACGACCGCGCCGAGCTGGCGCAGGAGATCGCCACCCAGCTGTGGCGAGCGTTTGCTGGATACGACCCGACGCGGTCGTTCTCGACCTGGCTGTATCGCGTCGCGCTGAACGTGGGGATATCGCACGTACGCCGCGACAGCCAGCGCCAGCAGCACAGCGTACCCATCGACGACGAGCTCCATGACATGGCCGACAAGTCCGCCGCGGACCCGGCGGAACAGCACCAGCTGGGCCAGTTGCAGCAGGTGATCGCAGCGCTGGATCCGCTCAATCGCGCGCTGATGCTGCTGTACCTGGAGGACCGCAGCAATCGCGAAATCGGCGACATTCTCGGGCTGAGCGAGAGCAATGTCTCGACCAAGATCAGCCGGTTAAAGCAGCGCATTCGCGAGCAGTTCACATGAATCCTTGCCGCGCACCCCGCGCCGCGCTTTTCGATACGCCTTTTCACGGACAACGCCAACATGGAATCCATCATGGAACTCGATGACCTCAAGCAGGCCTGGCAGACACTCGATCGCCGGCTAGCACAAAACCACGCGCTACAGTTCGAAGCTTTCCGCGAGCGGCGAGTCGGCAAGCTGAAGCGCCATCTGCTGATGCTGCGCTTCGGCCAAGCAGCCCAGATGCTGTTCGGCATCGCGGTGGTGCTGATCGCCGTCGCGTTCTGGCACAGCTACTGGCAAGAGCCGGCGATGCTGGCGACCGGCATCGTGATGCATGCCTATGGCGTTCTGCTGATCGCCGTCGGCGGGGAGATCCAGGGCCGGATCGGCAGAATCGACCGCTCGCTCCCGGTGCTGGATATCCAGAAGCGGCTCGCCGCACTGCGTCGGACCTATGTGGTTGGCGGCATGTGGGTGGGTCTGCCGTGGGCCTTGCTGTGGGTGCTGTGCCCGGTGATGCTAGCGCGGGCCGCTGCGGACGTGAATCTGTATGCCGAAGCGCCGATGTTCGTGTATCCCAGCCTGGCAGCCGGCGTGCTGATCCTGCTCGGCGTGCGCTGGTTCCATCGCTGGTCGCGGCACCCGAGTCGCCCGCAGATGGCGAAACGGCTGGATGACTCGTTGACCAGCAACAGCATCCGCCGGGCGCAGGCCGAGCTCGACGACATCCAGCGCTTCGAAGCCGAATGACAGCGGCACGCCGACAGTCCTATGCCGGAGTTTCATGAACAGCCGTCGGGAGGCTTGCGCTCGGTCGCAAGCACTTACGAACTACCATTGGTGATATCTTATAAGGCATTAGCTATCTCTAATGGTAGATAAATGAAGACCAAGATCGAGGAATTCGCCTCTTCGGAGGTCCGCCGAGTGGCGCGCCGCATGGGCAAGCTGGTGCGTGAAGCGCGCTTGGCGCGGCGAATGCCGCAAACCGAACTCGCGGCGCGCGCACGCACGAGTGCGCAGACCGTGATGCGCATCGAGGCTGGAAGCTCAGCCGCGTCGCTCGGGGCTTGGTTGTCCGTCATGGAACAGTTGAGCCTGCTCAAGCTGCTGGCTGACCTCCGCGACTCGACGTCCGAGGAGTTGCTTTCTCGGCACAAGCGGCGCCGCGCGCGCTTGAACACACCCGACAAAGACATGAATTTCTGAGATGACTACCCGCTTCGTATTCATCCACCTGCCTGGGAAGCGAGAGGCGGTGCCGGCTGGAAAACTGGTGATGGCGACCGACGCCAGGGACGAGTTTGCGAGCGCAAGTTTCGCCTACGGCAACATCTATCTCGATCGGCACGATGCGCTGGACGTCGATCCGGTTTCGTTGCCTCGCAACGACGCCGCCGGGAAGACGCTGCGGCCGGTCAATGGACTGCCCATGTTCAGCGCGATTCGCGATGCGGCACCCGACGCTTGGGGCCGCCGCGTGATTGAGAACCGCCTGCGGCGGCCGGGTCCTCTGCCGGAGTGGATGTACCTCGATCACGCAGGGTCGGACCGGGCAGGCGCGCTCGACATTCGCCCGGATCGCGACAGCGCACCGTTGGCGTCGACGTTACCAAGCGCAATTGAACTAACCTACCTACTCGACGCAGCCGAACGCATCGAAGCAGGGGAACCGGTGCCGGCTAAGCTGACACATTACTTCCAGGGCGGCCCAACCATGGGGGGCATGCGTCCGAAGGCGGTCATTGCGGTCGATGGACGACAGTTCGTCGCCAAGTTTCCGTCCAGGACCGATCGCTTTAACGTACCGACGGTTGAGCGCGCCACGCTTGAACTGGCACGCGAGGCGGGTCTGCACGTGCCGGAGACGCGACTGTTGCAGATGCCTCAGGGCCGCACAGTGATGCTCATTGAGCGCTTCGATCGCGTGGCCAGTCCGGCGGGTTTGACCCGACGGCACATGGTTTCCGCGCTAACGATGCTGGGCGTTGTCGAGATGGACTCGCCCAACCGCAGCTACGCCGAGATCGCACATGCCATCAGCAGACAGGCACCGGGAACACACGTAGAAGCCGACCGCACGGAGATGTTTTCGCGGATGGTATTCAACATCCTCGTGAGCAACAGTGATGACCATCTGCGCAACCATGCCTTCCGCTATGACGAGAGCGGCGGCTGGGTACTCAGCCCGCTGTACGACGTGGTGCCCACACCGTCTCATAGTCACGAGCGAAACCTGTACTTGATCGTCGGCGACATGGGCCGTGCGGCGCGCGTCGACAACGGGCTGACGAGCGCCGGGCAATTCGGCTTGCGCCGAGCAGAGGCGGTCACCGTCCACGTCCAGCGCGTTCGCCCAGCTAGCCCGGATATTTCATGAACTCGCGCGATCATCGCGCAGGACATTGATTGCCCAGTGGTTTTTCCGAAGGAGC
>QIMA01000555.1 GCA_003233535.1 Rhodanobacteraceae bacterium | reverse complement strand
CTCTGCGGCGACCGCGCATCTGCCGACGAGGCCTTCCAGGACACTTGGCTGCGCGTCGTCGATGCCCGAGCGCGCTATCGAGCCGATGCCCCGTTCGGCGCTTGGCTCTATCGCATTGCTCACCGCTTGGCGATCGACCTGCTGCGCAAGCGTCGCCCGCAAGTGCCGGTAGCAGACGTGGTTAGCGAGTTGGTCGCTACTGACCCGGACCCAGCCCGTTTCAGCATGGCGCTGGAGGATCAGCAGCGCCTCCAAAGCGCCCTCGATGAACTACCCCACGAGCAGCGCGCGGCCATTTTGATGCAGGCCGATGAGGGCATGACGCTGGAGCAAATTGCCGAGGTCTGCGACTGCGGCCGGGAAACAATTAAATCGCGGCTGCGCTACGCGATGAATCGATTGCGTGGGGCACTGGCGAAATCATGAACAATAAGATCCCAACGCTGCCTGCCGCCAACGATCCGCAAGAACCAGAGCTAGCCCTGCTGCAGGCAATCGCTCATCTGCCGGCCGAAGCGGGCCCACCGGCGCACCTGGATGCCGCCATTTTGAATGCGGCTCAACGGGCCGTCCGGGTCCGCCCGCTTGCACGAATCAGACCGTGGTTGTCCGTTGCGGCCGCTGTGTTTGTGGCCTTTTTTGCGGTGAATCTGCTGCAGCTGGAAAGCCCCAACGACAGCATCAACCAGATTCAACAGCAACCAGCTGCGAGCCCAGCCAGCAAGGAGATGGAGGCGGCAGATGATCGAGTGAATCAGTCCAATCCGCAGTTGAGTAAGGAGATTGCACCCGTCGCTGCGTTTGGTTCAACGAGCGCAGAGGGCGTTGCGGCGACAGTGGCTGAGTCTCAGGCAGATGCAGCGGCTGCGCAATCGACTGCTATGAAGGCGCGCGCGGAGACGCCAGCAGCGCCGAAACCGGCGGCACTCAAGTCCGAGCTGGCCCCGCCCGCCCCGCTCGACCAGGGTACTGGTAGCCGACCCGACCCGTTTCCCGCAGCGGCACGGGCCCGGCAAGACGCTGCTGAGGAGGCGAAGCCCGATCAAACCACCGTGCTGCGAGATCGGCTGGCTGAGAGCGAAGCGGTCCTCATCCCAGAGCGCAGGACGTCCGCTGCCTCGGCACCAGTTCCGCCGCCTGCGCCTGCCCCCGCTCACGCCCCAGCAAGACCGGCCGCGCAGCCGATGCGGGCACCGGCGCGTCCATCCCCTCCCCCGGTTATTGCCAAGGAAGCTAGGCAAGCGGTTGATAAAGATGCCGCGCTTGGCAGAGCAAGGGAGGCGCCGGAATCCGGCTCGGCAGAGTCAGCTGCAAGGTTGGTGCCGAGCACGCTAGCGCCCCAGCACTCCAAATCGACAGCAGGTCAGGGCCTGGGCCGATCACCGTCGGACTGGTTCGCGCAGATGCGCCAACTGCTCGCTGCTGGCGACAGCAAACGAGCAAAAGCTGTGCTCGCCGAATTCCGGCAGATCTACCCGCAAGCGGCACTGCCGGCTGATTTGCGCGCTTTGGAAACGGACTGAGCGTGAGCGAAACGCTAGCGGGGCCCGTCGAGTTCGAGCAGACCATCAAGCACAGTCGGTTTCTGGCCCGTGCGTGGCCGGTGGAGTCGCTCACTGAGATCGCCGCGCTGCTCGCCCGCATCCATGAGCAACAGGCCATCCACCACTGCTGGGCCTGGCGGATGGGCGAGCAATACCGCTTCGACGATGCCAACGAACCGGCAGGCACCGCCGGCCGACCGATTTTGGCGGCGATCGATGGGCAACAGGTGGATGGCGTTCTGGCTATCGTCACGCGCTGGTACGGCGGCGTAAAGCTCGGCACCGGCGGGCTGGTGCGGGCTTACGGCGGGTGCGCGGCCGAATGCCTGCGGCTGGCCGAGCGGCGCACCATCATAGAGCTGGCGCAGATCAAACTAAGCCTTGCCCCTGGCGATCAGGGAGCGGTTCGGCATTTACTGCAGACGGCCGGGGCCGAGCGCTTGGATGAAGGCTACCAAGGCGGGTCGCTATGGCTGCTTATGCAGGTCCCTGCCCTGGCCCTGGTCCGATTGCGCGAGCAGTTAATCAACGCCACATCGGGGCGGTTGCGGTGGTCGCGAGTAGACCAGCCGGAGAACGCGCAAGGATCATCGAAATGACTCAGAGCTTAGCGATTGCTGGCCACCGAGTTTGCATCACCAGATTGCGCAAAATCCAGCGTCAATCGCTCTCAGCGCCCGACAGAACCAGGCTCACATCCTGCAAGCTGCGCACAAAGTCGCCGCCCATCAGCTGAGCTGGCGTGTAGTAGCCGCCTTCCTGACCGCTTCCTCGCAAGATCTTTTCGGTCATCCGGATGCTCGCTTCTGCGGTGAGGTCATAGGCGTTTGGGGTGACCATCTGAGCGCTCGTTCGGCGCCCATCCGGCGCCAGCACTTCGCCCCAAATATGGCAGACCGTGCGCGCTCGAGTCGCCTCATCGGGACCGACGACGGTTGCCGCCGCGCGCCTTTTTAGCCACCACTGCAGCGGTGGCAGAGCCATCAGCGGCAATAGCCTGCGAAAACGCCGCATACGCGCCAACAGCTTTGGCGGCAACGCCATATAAACCTCGATATTGGGAATCTGCGTGGTGACGTAGGCGCTATACACATCGCCCCACGGAATGGTCGTGGTGCAGCGCCGACCGTGCTGAAAGTCAATCTGGCGCGTTTTGCTAAATGCGCCTACGCGTTTGATCTTGCCGTCGACCCGCACCCGTCCACCGCGAGCCAATCCTTCGATGCTGGTACGCGCAGTACCTGGACTGGGCCCACCTTCAGCTTCAAAAGCCAAAGTAAGTTGTGCTGCCTCCGGCAGTGCTCGCTTAAGTAGCGCCGCTAGGCAGTCCGTTGGCACGACGTCGAAACCCGCGCCTGGACACAGCACCACGCCGCGCGAGCGCGCCTGCTGATCGTTACGGTGGGCCAGCGCGTAGACATCGATCTCGCCGCTAATGTCGAGATAGTGCGCGCCCAGCTGCAGGCAACCGTCGATCATTGAGGCGGCAGTTGCCGAGAACGGACCGGCGCAGTTGAGCACCAGCGTCACTCCATCC
>QIMA01000603.1 GCA_003233535.1 Rhodanobacteraceae bacterium | reverse complement strand
GGCAGTGGTCAAGTCCAACGCAAGAATTCGGTATTCGCCAAGATTTCGCGACCCGAAGTGGCGCGACACTTTCTGCAGCCACCGCCGCAAGCGATGCTCGAGGCCTTGGTGAGTCGCGAACTGCTCAGCGCCGAGGAAGCGCGTTTGGGAGCGCAACTGCCGCTGGCCGAAGACATCACTGCCGAGGCCGATTCCGGCGGGCACACGGATAACCGCACACTCACCGCTTTGCTGCCCAGCATTGCCGCTCTGCGCGCCGAGATCATTGCCGAACGCGGCTACACCCGACCGATTCGGCTCGGCGCTGCCGGCGGACTGGGCACGCCGGCGGCAGTCGCTGCGGCCTTCGCTTTGGGCGCGGACTTTGTGCAGACCGGCTCGGTGAATCAGGCCTGCGTGGAAAGCGGGCTGGACGCCGGCGGGCGAGCGCTGCTGGCGCGAGCTGAAATGGCGGACGTGATCATGGCGCCGGCGGCGGACATGTTTGAAATGGGCGTGGAAGTGCAGGTACTGCGCCGCGGCACGATGTTCGCCCAGCGCGCTCGCAAGCTATACGAGCTGTATCGCAGCCACCCCTCGCTGGAGGCGATTCCGACCACTGAGCGCGCGCGCTTAGAGAAGGACATCCTGCGCGAAAGTGTCGATCAGGCCTGGCAGAGCACCGCCGCCTTTTGGCGCGATCGCGACCCCGAACAGCTCGCTCGCGCAGAGGCTGAGCCCAAACACCGCATGGCGCTGCTGTTCCGCGCCTACTTGGGTCTGTCCAGCCGCTGGGCCATCGACGGCAAACCCGAGCGCTTGGCCGACTATCAAATCTGGTGCGGACCGGCAATGGGCGCATTCAACACCTGGGTACAGGGCAGCTTTTTGCAGCCGCCTGAGGCCCGTGAGGTAGTGCAGGTAGCGCGCAATCTACTCGAAGGCGCCGCCGTAATCACCCGCGCACAACAGCTACGCAGCTACGGCCTGCCAGTTCCGGCCAGCGCTTTTGACTATCGCCCGCGACCGCTGGGCTAGCAGCACACTTGAGAAATTCATGACCGCAAAAACCCCATCGATCGAGATCGCCGTTGTCGGCGTAAGCGCGCTGTTCCCTGGATCGGCTGACGCGACCGGCTTCTGGCGCGACATACTGGCCGGGCGTGATTTGATTTCCGATGTGCCGAACAGCCACTGGCGGATCGATGACTATTACGACGCCGATCCCAGCGCCCCGGACAAGACCTACGCTAAGCGCGGCGGTTTTCTCGATCCGATTAACTTTGACGCGCTCGACTGGGGCATCCCGCCGTCGATGCTGTCGGCGACCGACACCTCGCAACTGCTGGCGCTGATCGTTGCTCGCTCGGTGCTGGAAGATGCCGCGCGCGAGCAGTTTGAGACGATGGATCGCTCGCGCATCTCGGTCATTTTGGGCGTGACGTCGGCGCAGGAACTGCTGTTTTCGATGGTCTCGCGACTGCAGCGTCCGGTGTGGGTGAAGGCGCTGCGCGAAGCGGGTATTGCCGAAGATGACGTGCAGGCCGCGTGTCAGCGCATTGCCGATCACTATGTGCCCTGGCAAGAAGCCAGCTTCCCAGGCCTGCTCGGCAACGTGGTTGCCGGGCGCATTGCCAACCGCCTCAATCTGGGCGGCACCAACTGCGTGACCGACGCCGCCTGTGCATCCAGCTTCAGTGCGGTGGCGATGGCGGTGAGTGAGCTACAGCTCGGCCAGAGCGATTTGGTCATTGCCGGCGGCGTGGACACGCTCAACGACATCTTCATGTACATGTGTTTTTCCAAGACTCCGGCGCTGTCGCCCAGCGGCGACTGCCGACCGTTCAGTGATCAGGCTGACGGCACCATGCTGGGCGAAGGTCTAGGCATGGTCGCGCTCAAGCGCTTGGCCGATGCGGAAGCCGATGGCGACCGTGTTTACGCGGTACTGCGCGGCGTAGGCACCTCGTCCGACGGTCGTTCTAAAAGTGTCTACGCGCCGGTTTCGGCTGGCCAGGCGCAGGCGCTGCGACGGGCGTACGATCAGGCCGGTTACGGCGCGGAAACGATTGAGCTGGTTGAAGCCCACGGCACCGGCACCAAGGCCGGCGACGCGGCCGAATTCGGCGGACTGGACACGGTCTACCGAGAGGCTGACGGCGAAACGAATCAATGGTGCGCGCTGGGTTCGGTGAAGAGCCAGATTGGCCATACCAAGGCCGCTGCGGGAGCCGCTGGTCTATTCAAGACGGTGATGGCGCTGCACCACAAAGTGCTGCCGCCTGGCATCAAGATCGATTCGCCGAATCCGGCGATGAATTTGGCGCAGAGCCCCTTCTATCTCAACACCCAGGCACGACCGTGGATACGCGGCAGCGACCATCCGCGCCGCGCCGCTGTGAGTGCGTTTGGCTTTGGCGGATCAAACTTTCATCTGACTCTGGAGGAATATCGAGGCAGTGCGCCGAATGCCGAGCGCTTGCCTAGCCATCCGGTCGATCTGGTGTTGCTAGCGGCCGATTCCGCGTCCGAGTTGATCGAGAAACTGCAAACGCTCAGCAGCAGTGCGCTACCTCTGGCCACGCTCGCCAAGCACAGCCGCGACGACTGGGACAACGGTAGGTCGCATCGTTTGGCGATGGTGAGTGCAGATCGTGAGCAGCTGAATACGCAGCTTGAGCAGGTCCAGGCACGCATCCAAAACCAACCTGACGAAACCTTCAGCCTGCCCGATGACAGCAGCTACGGAGTCGGCGAGAACAGCGGCAAGCTGGCGATGCTGTTTCCTGGCCAGGGCAGTCAGTACGTGGGCATGGGTGCCGATTTGGCCATGCAGTTCGAGGCGGCCCGAGCGGTTTGGGATGAGGCGGCGGACTTGTCGTTGGACACCGCCGAAAAGCTACATCAGCGCGTGTTTCCGCAACCGGTTTTTGACGCGGCAGCAGAGGCGGCGCAGGCCGAGCGACTGACTGCGACGGAATGGACGCAGCCGGCGCTAGCGGCGCATTCGGCGTCGCTGTTGGCGCTGCTGGACGGTTTCGAGGTTCAAGCCGACATGCACGCTGGCCACAGCTTTGGCGAACTGATGGCGCTGCACGCAGCCGGT
>QIMA01000386.1 GCA_003233535.1 Rhodanobacteraceae bacterium | reverse complement strand
AATCCAAAAGCGCCCGTCGGTGAATACGCAAACGGCACTGAGCGGGGGGATACGCCCAAGGCCGCTGCATTACTGTGCAACTTACGCGATGGTGAAGATGCCGCTTGTTGCTACACTTTCCATGCCGGGGAAGATGCCGCTGAGATCACTGACACCAGCGCGTTTGACCAGCATTTCTGACAACACAGATCGGTAGTCGGTGGTTACGGCAAGGTCGCCATTGTCGAGCGCCGAGTCCGCCAAGGTTGGCCAATCGGTGAATACCTGCCCTCCCAGCACGCCGCCGCCGAGCACGAACATCGCGCTGCCGCGGCCATGATCTGTGCCGCCCGAACCATTTTCGAAGGCGCGCCGGCCAAACTCCGTCATCGTCACGACGGTGACCTTGGACATCATTGCGCCCAGATCGGTGCGGAAAGCGGCGAGTCCTTCGGCCAACTCGGTAAGCAGCGGATTGAGTTCGGCCACTTGGTTGTTGTGGGTGTCCCAACCGCCGATGTCCACCGTAGCGACCTCCACGCCCAACCCCGATTTAATCAGGGCCGCCAGATCGCGCAAGCGTTGGCCAAAAGCGCCATTCGGATAGACCGCACCGTTTTCGACGCTAGCCAATGCGGCCGGGCTCTGCACCAACTCGTCGACTGCATCAAAAGCGCGGGCACCGGTGCTGTCGACAAAACTGGCACCGTCAAAAGTTTGCTCGAGTAGGCTCTTCATCGACTCGCTGCGCTGAGACGCGGAAACGATGCCGAAGTCCTCGATGCTCGACATGCCGACTACCGGCGCCGTGCCGCTCAAAGAACGAGAGACGGCGGTGCCCATGCCAACCCCGCGGAAGGTCATTCCCGACGACTCCAAACCGCCCAAATAGCGATTCAACCAGCCGTCGAATACGCTACCTTGAGCCAGCCAAGCGCGTTCCATGAAGTCCTGCGCATCAAAATGTGAGCGGCTCGGCGTGGTTAGACCTGCTGCGTGCACGACGGCCAGTTCGCCAGCGTCATAGAGCGCCTTAAACGGCGCCAACGCGGGATTGAGCGCAAATTGCTCGTTTAGTGGGATAGCTGCGTCTGCGCCGGCACCCGGAGCAGGAACCGCAATCGTCGGGCGACGCGAGTAGTAGTCGTTTTCGGTGTAGGGAACGACCGCGTTGAGTCCGTCCATCGCCCCGCGCTGGAAGACCACAACGACGACGTCGCGACCTGCAGCGTCTTTGCGCTCGCTGGCCCAGCCGATTTGGCTGCCTAGCAAGGAGATGGTTGCGGTGGTGCACGCCAAGCGGTGAAAGTCGCGGCGGCTGAATTTGTTTTTCATGATGCCCTCGACTGAGCTTAGCGGAAGTGGAAATACGGACTGGCGAGCATCACCGCAGTGAGTTCGCGCACGCGCACATGCATTGTGCGCTGATCAATAACCGCATCGACCGGCGCCCCACCCGCGGCAAGCTCGATAAACAGGTTGCGGTCCTCGTCCAACAGTGGTCTGTGCAGCAATCTGGCCGCCAGTGTATCGACCACCTCAGCGGCCATACTGACGTCGCCAACCAGCGTCATCGGATCGAAATACAGGCCGTCGGCCAAAGTATTCTCAGCCACTTCAAACGCGTAATTCCAACGCGTAAGCCATGCCGTGGTGTTGATCCAGTACCCCTGCACGTCTGGATAGCCGTTCGGTGCTGGCCACATAAACGGCAGTTGATTGAGTCGTTCTAGGTAACCATTGATCCGTCGAATCGGTGCTTCACCGCTTATATGCAGATCCAGCACTCGCAGCGTGCTCATCACGAACTCGGCAGGCCGCTTGACCTTTTGATCCCCGGATTCGGCAAATTCGCTGGAGCTGAAGATCGCGCGAAGCATCGAGCGAACGTCACCGCCGGTCGCTAGAAAGACGTTCGCCACTGCGCTGACTAGGCTCGCTGGCGGATTGTCAGAGACGAATCGGCGGACTAGTTTGGTGGCAATAAACTCGGCTGTGGACGGATGTGAGGCCAAGATATCGAGAACTTGCTGGCCGTCCTCTATTCCGCGCCCGGCGGGTAAAGTCTGGCCGAGAACGGTCTTCTGTTCGAAGTCGTGATTGAGCGAGGCAAAGAGAAACTCGTAGTCACCGCGAGCGTTGATCGTCCATCCGGTGAATGCGCGGGCGACGTTCTTAACGTCGTCTTCGGTATAGCCACCGTTGACTCCGAGCGTGTGTAGCTCGAGCACCTCGCGGGCGTAGTTTTCCTGCGGCCCGGTAACCACATTCACATAGTTATCCAGGTAGTACAGCATCGCCGGACTGCGCGCGTTAGCGATGAGTAAGTCGCGGAAACTGCCCATCGCGTTGCTGCGAATGGCCCGATCATCCGGCGTCTTGAATTGCCGAATAGGCCCATTGACGTGCTCAACGCTGAAGTGGTTACTCCAGAACTCCACCATCACTTCGTAGAGCTGCTGGCTGCTGTAAAACTGGCGTAGCAAGGTCGCCGAGCGCAGCTCCACGAAGCTTTCAAAGGAGTTCTGGCTGGCCTGCGCTTCGGCGATCAGCTCAGCGTTGCTCTTTACCAGCGTCGGCAGTTGTCTAGCTAGCGCAGCTTCCAAATCGCTGGTGTCGATACTCTCGGGATTGAGCTGCAGTTCCAGCCAGCCGTCAAATCCCAGATTCTGCGCGATTTGGTACTCCGCCGGTCGCAGGCCGAAGCTGGTGCGGTTAACCAGCAAGAGCAGCGGATCGGCGGGCTCCAAGATCTTCTCAGACGACGCAACCGCCGGCGCCTGCGAGCCCTTGAACCAGTGTTCGAATACTTCTCGACGCGTCAACGTCGCCATCGGACTCCTCCTGCAGATGAGAGTGAGGCCAGTGCGGCGGCGCTTGCAGTGCTGCGGTCGCACGGGCTTACCATTGCGTACAACGCAGCATGCCGCGTGCGGTTGACACTGGCAACGAACCCGCTCCGATCCAACGCGCACTGCGCCCGCATTCGCGGTTCGAAGCCGCAGACATTCAAAGTCATAGCCCGGATGTTTCATAAACTTCACGCGCCCTCGCTAGGCCCTTGATCGCCCAGCGATTTTTCCTCAGTCGGGTGTATGAACCACTACAC
>QIMA01000294.1 GCA_003233535.1 Rhodanobacteraceae bacterium | reverse complement strand
GGTCGCGAGGCAATACTGCCGGTTCCGAGGCGAACGGTTGCTTCAAGAGTTGCCGTCGCCCCGCTAGGCAACTTCGCAACCGACCGCACAGTGTACGTGAGCCCCCCTCCCTGTGCCAGTGCGGGGCGGCCATCGGGCAACACCAAGGGGGTCCCGGGCGGCGCGATTTCTCGCTGTTGAATAAAACTGTCGATGGCGGCGGGGTCTGCGGGTATCAGTGCCATGAGCACCTCACGCGGCGCAAATGCCCAGTTAGGTTCGGTGCGACCGGAATATATGGTGATCAACGGTTCGATCTTGAGATAGGTTTCGTAATCCATTCCCAGCACTTGCTGAATTTCATCGACGGTCTGGAAAGGTTGGTCGCGAGGGCCATAGGAGAGGTCAGCGCTCTCGTAATCGCGCTTCTCTGCGCCATTTGGCTCGGTGATCAAGTCATCTGGATCGCGCCAGTCCATGACCCGTGCCGACAGCGCTTCGGCTTCTTCGGGCGTACGCCCTGCGCCAGAGAACAGGGTAATCAAGGTCATTAAGTCGGCCGCGTTAACGTCAATTTTTCCGGACTCGTCAATGACCGCCACGCTAATCGTGTTGCCGTCCAATTCAAATTCATAAGTTCGACCATCCCCGACCCAACGCTGCGTCGGATCGGGCATCCGCAGTTGAAACACGGCGTAGTGCAGCCCTGCCTCGGCCGAGTAGCGCGCGGTTATGGTGTCCAGCATGTTGCGAGCCTGCAGGGCCTCGGTCCGCGCCGCGATCGAAAAACTGGCAACCAGGACCGTCAGCAAGACGCTCATCCACAGCACCATCACCAGCGCAATACCGCGCTGCTGACGCGCAAACCCTCGCGAAACTTTGCGCGCAGGTCGATTTGGAATGCGTTGAGAATTCGAGGGCATGCTCGTCCAGATATTTGATTGAGTTGCGAACAATGAAGAGCTACTGCGTGTTAAAGAAGGCACCGCCGGAATTCCCGCGTGCCGAACCCGCATCGACCACCATGGTCACGTCCAGCGTGGGCCAGACCAAGCGCGAACCGTCGTCCATCTCAAATTCCATACGAATCATCACCGGAGTTCGCGTCTCCTCTTCCCAGCGCTCGGCCCAATCTTCAGGCAAGCCCTGATCGTCTACCGTCCGATACTGAAACTGGCCGCGACCAATCCCATCCAACAGGCGAATCGGCAGGGCCTCATTGCGATCAATCTCGTCAGCGTTGAAGCCGTTCAGCAGCCAATGCCGAAACACCAACTGCCGAGTACGACCATCGCGCAGCAGCTCAAGTTCCTGCACATAGGGTCCGCCAACGCCCAAATAACCCGGCATTGGCCCCACGTAACGCATCTTGTTACGATCGCCAATGAATACTTTGCCGACTCCCGCGGTGTCTTGCTCGAACACCAGTGGCAACAGGCGCGAAAGCTGGTGACGGGTAAATTCCTGAGTCACGCGCACCCGATTGGTGCGGTCGATCAAAGCCTGCCCGCTATCGGCAGCCTTAACCCCGGCTCGTAACCCCGAATAGGCCATACCTAACAATAACGCCAACAGGGCAATCGCCAGCAGCAACTCGATCAAGGTGAAGCCGGCTTGGCGGGCGCGTCTCATACGTTGCCCTCCTTCAGTCGCGAACGCACAGTTACGAAGCGCCGCTCACGCTCACGACTACCGTTGGACCAAATCACGGTCAGCTCGACGCGAAACAAATCCACCGCAACGGCCGGCTGGCCGGCGAAATTTGCGCCTTCAACGATCGGCGGAAACCACGGCGCGATTTCTAAGCGATAGCTGTAACGATCATCGAATCGTCCGCTTTCACTGCCCGCACGGAGTTCGCTTTCGAGCCCTACCGCATCCAGCTTGCTCTGCGCCCACAGCGCTGCCTCAGTGATCTCAGCGCTGCGTCGGGCATTACGGCCGGCCATCGACAAGGTTTCCAGCACCGCGCCGAAGACCATGATGAAAACGACGAAGGCAGCGAGCACTTCGAGCAGCGTGAAGCCACCCTGACGACCGCGCCTAGGCAGCCTCGGATCTGTGCGTAATCTGCTGATGCTAGCGGCGCTGGTCATCGGTACCGTCATCCAGTTCGATTTCTCCGGTCAGCCAAGAAACCTTGACTTGCCACTCGCGGGCTTCGGTAGCTAGTACAACCTTGCCACCGGTGGATCCGCCATCTGGGAAGAAGCGAATCCGTCCGATCTTGTCGCTACTAACTTCCGTAGTGGCGGTCACCAACCTCATTTCGATCTGCTCTGGCAAAATTACTGCGTTGCGACCCGGAACGGTGACCGTGCGCGCCTCCAAATTGACCTCAAGGGCCTGCTCAGTGCGCTGCACTATGGCCTGAGAGCGAGTCATGCGCAGTGCCGACATCACGTCCCGAGCGGCACCGCTGATCTTCAACTTCTCCAACCGACCGGCAAACGAGACCGCGGCCACACTCATGATCAAGGCAATGATGCTGAGCACCGCCAAAATCTCGATGAGGGTAAAGCCGCGTTCGCGCTGGCGGGTCGACGAGAACACCAATTAAGACATCCAGTTACCGATATCGGTGCCCTTGCCATCGCCACCGGACTTCATGTCCGAGCCGTAAGACATGATGTCGTAAGGACCATGCTCGCCCGGCGCCTTGTACTGGTATGGCTTTTTCCAGGGGTCTAGCAGTTCGGTATCCTTGGCATACGGGCCATCCCAACCATCGGCTGCGCCGGAGCCGCTGACCAAATGATCGAGCTTGCTGGGCAGGTTGCCGGTGTCGATGTAGTAATTATCGACCGCCATACCGATCTTCTTCACCGCAATCTTGGCCTGACTAACTTTAGCTTTCTCACCCGCGCCAAAGACGTTGGTGGCGATCAGCGCGCCGATACCGGCGATCAGCGCCAGCACCAGCAGCACTTCGATCAGGCTGAAGCCAGCCTGCCGGCCGATGGCGCGGCGGTTTGAGTGGGTCAATGCATTCATGGTCGTACCTCATTGATGCTTAATAATTCAACGCTCGGGAGTATGTCCGAGCCGCTATGAATAGGCTCTGTCCGTTGTTCCGCGCAAACACGCAATACCGCGCGCGGACCCAACGACACTCTC
>QIMA01000415.1 GCA_003233535.1 Rhodanobacteraceae bacterium | reverse complement strand
GAAATCCGGGATCACAATGTCTGGAATCACGATCTGCGGCATCCAATTGCCACCATCGTCGTCGTTGCTAAAACTCCAGCTATGCGCCGACTTAGGGGTTACTGAGCGCTCCATGCGCTGGTCGTTACGGATCAGGCTGAGGCGCACTTCCTGATCGGTGCTCAAGCCGCTCAAGGCAGCGCGTGCTGCGGCCAAGCCGCGGCGATCGCTGTCGACTAGACTGGCGCCGTCGATGGCGACAATTCGGTCGCCGCTGCGCAAACCGGCGTCACTGGCGGCGCTGCCCGGAGTGACCGCGCTGATCCGCGCGCCGGGGCTATCACTTTCTCCCAGCACCACGCCCAGTATGGGGCGACCGGAGCTGGAGTAGGCGAAACGCTGCGCGCGCCCTGCATCCATGCCGATGCGCTGGGAAATCTCGGCCACTCGCTGTGATGCCTCGCGCAGCTGCTCCTTGGCTTCGCGCAGTTCCTGTCGTGCCTGCTCCCGGTCGCGCTCGTTTTGGGCCATCAGCGGTGCGCTGACCACCAGCGACAGGGCTACCACGCAGCCTGTCCACCAGCGCTGGGGAATTCGAATCTTGTTCATCTCGTTACTCCTGGTCCGTTGTTGGACGCTCAGTTCAGTTGTACCCACTCAATGCCGCTCCCCAACGGCAATCCTCGCGACTGATCGGCCAAACCGGCCAACAGCGCGACGCGTTCTGTCCAAAGCAGTACTTGCTCGTCCTCGGCCGGGCTCTCGGCCAAGTCAGCATCCACCTGATGCAGAGCCAGCTGCAGCGTGTGCTCTACCCAAGCTTGATCGTCGCCATAGATCGGCGCATTGGCGCTCTGGGTATCCAGCACCTGTTCCAAATCGGCTGATGCCGCCTGCAGCCTGCTCAACGAGTCATTGCTGCGGCCCACCATCTGCGGCGAGCCTTGCGCGGCTCCCGGCGGACGTTCGCCGAGCCAGAAGAACCACAGGAAGAGCATTGCGCTGCAGGCGGCCAGGGCCAGCCCGGCCTGCCATGCCGGGCGCGCGATCCAGCTGCGCCGCGGCGACAGATAGCTCACCGCTGGGGCCTGATCTAGCGTTTCCAAAGAGGCTTGCAAACGCTCCTTAAGCGACTCCGGTGCATTCACAGCGGGCAACTGCCGTAGCTGCGCCTGCAGGCCCTGAAGGTTCATGTCGTTGGCCATCGTCTGCTTCCTCAACTCATCCATAGTCTTAAACGGTTCAAACTGCGCGCGACCTGCGACTTGGAAAAACTCACGCTCTTACCAAACAGTGCGGCAATTTCTTCGTGTCCGTAACCTTCGGCCAGATGCAGCCACAGCACGGTCCTGGTTTGCGTAGGCAGTCGAGCCAACTGGCGCTGCAAATCGCAGCCCGCGCTGGGGTCTACGCTGTGTGCGATCTGTTCTTCGGCAGCATCCAGTGAGGTGACCAGCCGCGGTTTCTCGCGGCGTACGTGGGCCACCGCCACACGCGCGGTAATCTGCCGCAGCCACATGCCGAAAGGGGCCTCGCCGCGATAGCTGGCCAAGCCACGAAAACCGTTGATAAAGGCGTCGTGGGCTAGGTCCTGGGCTTGATCGGCGCAGCCGGAGGTGCGCAATGCCAGCGTGTAAACCGCGTCGGCATAAAGATCATAGATCTCGCCCTGGGCCTGCTTGTCGCCGCTGCGTGCGGCGGCTAGCGTCGCAGGCGGCAGCGGCCGACTGAAGCCTGCTTGGCCACGGCTTACGGCGCTGTTCGCGGCCGTGTTCATCGGTTGTAAGTGTCCACCGTCGCCCACCACTTGAGACCTTCTCCTGCACATTCAATCTACAAGGAGCGCGGTGCGGTGGAAATGGTCGCAGCGGTTTTTTGGAGCGAGTACCAGGAGTCAGTTCCAGTAGCCAGCGGAGAGCGGTTCGTCGTTGGTTGGGCTCTACGCGACTGGCCCAAGGCTCAATGCCTAGTCAAAGATTCTGCGAGGTCAGGCGCGGGTGTTAGCGGAGTCGTGCACGCTGCGTTTCGCCCGTGTGTTATCGATTCGCCTGCAGGGGCAGGCGCTCGAACAAGATCACGCTGCCTCTTAGCAGCGTGAACTTGCCGTTGCTCTACTGGCTACTGGCACTCGTTCCTCGCACGGGTCTCTGGAATTCGCGATTCGCCCTAGTCCTGCGTTGCATCTCGATACTTTTTGAAATTTTCCGCCTGCTCTAGAATGTCCTTGTAGACCTCATTATTCGCTACTGGTGGGTAGCCATGTTTCGCCATGGCCAAGATCAGGTCGACTTTCAGCTCGGCCTTGATGTCATCGCGCTGCGACCAGTCGGTGTACTTGGCCTTGTTGGTCTTCTTGAAGTCCTCGATTGCCCGGGCCAGCAGTCGCTGCAACAACTTGGCTTTGGTGTTGGGCAGCTTGATTTTCTCGATTTTGGCTAGGTAATCGTCATTGAAGATGTCGACCTCGGTCGCGTCTTCATCACCTAGCCTAAATATCTCTTCCACGCCATCGGCCTTCAAGGCTTCGGCGATCATCTCGCGCACCTTGGCGTTCATCTGCGCCGAGTCGGGGGCATTGCCCTTGGTCAGCTTGAACACGATGGAGCGCACCGCGAGGTAGAAATGAACCCAATCGCGTTGTCTCTTTGGAGTTCACTCCGTCCGACAGTACGCACAGCGCGTTGTACTTCATCAGCTCGGGGATATCACGGACATAGCGCACGGTGAGCTGCACGTGGGCATCGTGCAGCGTCGCCTCTACGCGGATGGCGGACTTAAACTCGAACACCACCAGCGGCAGGCCGTTGATGTAAAGAGTGGCATCGGGGATGCACTTTTCCGTGCCTACAATTTCTAACTGGTTGACCAGCCGGTAGCGGTTAGCGCCACTGGCATAGTCTGAATGGTCCTCCGCAATCCTTCGGCCATCCACCGTCTCCACTTCACCTTCCAGCGGCGGCCGCTGTAGCGGCAAACCGCGGTAGTCGATCAGTTGGATGTACAGATCCTTACTCGCCCGGTCTTCGCGCTTGAGCAGGAAGCCATCGGCCACCAGCTTTTGGATCGCCCGGTTGGATTCGTACAGGTCGGCGGCGGAGTAGCCGTCCAACTTGCGCAAGATGGATTCGA
>QIMA01000361.1 GCA_003233535.1 Rhodanobacteraceae bacterium | reverse complement strand
GGTAGTGCCGCCAGTGCCGCCGCCAATTTCCAAAATGCGCAGCCCGCTGCGACCGTCCGCCGCGAGCGCGATGGCCGAAACCAGGATCTCGTTGAGCCGCCGCGCAACATCGCTTTCGGCGTACAGCTCGCCAACCTCGTCGCTGCCATGGTCAAACAACAGCGATATCGCGTCGCGTTTGCCGGCCAGCACCGCTGCCAGCTCTTGGCCGCAACGAATCAACAAATTGGACTCGCTCGCATGTTCCGGGTGGAGTCGCAGCAGAGAATCGGCGAGGGCCTGCAGATCCGGCAAGGCTAGTAGGGCGCCGAAATCATCCAGCAAGCCATCTTGCTCTAGTATCGTCAGATACCTTTTCAGCAACGCGTCGTGGCGCGGTGCCTGCAATTCCCGCAGCGGTGAGCCTTGTGCCAGCGACGTTAGCGCCTGTGCCACGTAGCTGGCGGCAAGACGATCAACGTCGGCTAGGTATGCGTCCTGAGAAGGGACGCTGGCGTCGAGGTGTGTGAGGCGGGCGGCGATGGCACTGGGGCTGGGTAAACCACTGCTGGCGTCCTCGATCCAAACTGGCCGGTGCAGGCACGCCGCCGCATCGCTGACTATGCCGCGCGAGAGCAATCCTCGAACCTCGACCAATAGCGTGCCTGTGTCATCGTACAGCGTGATATCACCGACCAGTTCAGCCGCTTCCCTAGTCGAGCGCAACTGCGCGACGCAGTGCAGTGTTCCTGACGGCGGTATCGGGCGGAGCACTTGCAGCGCCTGAATCGAAACGGGCACCTGGGGAGCGTCAACGTCACGGTCGACCGCCGCGGCGAGCACCTGAAACATCGCGTCGAGCGCGGCAGGGTGGATTGGCGAGCCAAAGCCGTGCGCTTCGGCGCAATCGGCTGGTATGGATGCGCTCGCTTGGTTCGTGCCGACTCGGATCTGGCGCAGACGTTGCAACGTCGGTCCCAGTTCGATCCCATGACGTGCCAGTCGAGCGTAGAAGTCTGCCGCTTCGATCTTGCTTTCGGACCCCTCCAGATTCGGCGCCGCGAGGCTGGGTGACGAGTTTGTTTGTGTCTTGAATGAGGCGTAGCGCTGTGCTGGCTCGCCCGGCGCTGTTGCGATTATTGAATACGCGTCATCGGAATCGCTTTGCAGGCGCAACTCGGCACCGGCTTCTGCAACGGCCAGCATTGCCTCAAAGCGAAAATGGCTCAGCGTTTTGGATGTGCTAGCCGCCAGCGCGAAGGCAACCAACCCGGCTGCTGGCATCACGCAGCGACCGTCGACACGGTGCTCGCGCAACCAATCGGGTCGATCCGGCCAGATGCTGACGACCGTTTCTGGTGCGTTCTCGCGCTTCGGTGGCGGTGATAGCCAATAGCGACGCCGCTGGAATGGGTAACTAGGTATCGCCGTGAGCTGGCCTTCTCCGCAAATGTTCGCCCAATTTGGGTCGAAGCCGCTCGTATACAGCCATGCGAGCGCGGACAGCACTGCGGATTCATCGCGTTGAGCACCGAACAGGGCCTTCGCGGTCGGTGCACTGTCGTGATCACGTAGTGCGCAGGTCAGACCTGCGCCTGGTCCGATTTCCAGTAGCGCGCTCACTCCTTCGGCTTTTAGCGATTCGAGCGCCGAGGCAAAATGCACCGGTTCGCAGGCCTGCTTGGCCCAATGCGATGCATCCAACGACGCCATTGATTGTCCACGCAGACTCGATATGAAGGGGATCTTCGGCCGCCGCTGTCCGTGCGGTGAGGCGGCCATCAGGGCTTCTCTACAGGGCTGCATCGCGACCGAGTGAAAGGCGACTCTCCCAGGCAACCGATGACTTTCCAATGCGGCGCTGCTGCAGCGCGCCAGGGTCTGTTCGACCTCTGTGCGTGGACCACTAATCACATGACTTTGCGGTGCATTGAAGGCGGCAATCACAACACCTGGTTGCAGATGCTCGCGCAGCGCGCTCTCCATGGCGAAGACGCTGGCGATGGCACCTTCTCGCAGTTGCGCCATGGCATGTCCTCTTGCCGCGGCAAGGCGCAAGCCTTCGTCGAAATCCAACAGTCCAGCTGCATACGCAGCGGCAATCTCGCCGGAACTGTGACCGCAGACGGCTTGCGGCGTGATACTGAGACTGCCTAGCAAGACGGTCATTGCGGCCTGCCACGAAAACAGGGCTGGCTGTAGCGTCTCGGTGTCGTCCGGATCTGGCGCACGCTCGCCGCGCAGGATAGGCGCAATCGCTGGGCAAATCACTGCAGCATGATCGAGGCGTTCGCGGAACGCCGGAAAACGGTTTCTCAATGCGCTGATATCCGGCCACGTATCGGCGCCTTGCTCGGTGAAAACAAGGGCTAAGCGGGGTATTGCTGACGCTGGCTGTGGCGCGCAGGCCTGCAGTTGCTGAGCGGCTTGCTCTGCTGTGTGGGCGACCACCGCGCAGCGATGTCCATGGCTAGGTCGCCCCAGCGCGGCCATCCGTGCCGTTGCGCCCCAATCGGCTTGGTCGAGGCGTAGCGCGCGCGCGTGCTCGCCGATGGCCGCGTGCAGAGCCGCTTGGTTGACCGCGGAAATCGGATAAATAAACGGCGGCTCGGATCTCGTCGCCTGCGCCGCTGCAGGGGCACGTTCAACAATGACATGCGCGTTGGTGCCGCCAATCCCAAAGGAGCTGACGCCCGCACGCCGGGGTAGGGTGGCAGGCCAGACCTGCGGCTGACGCGCAATGACAAACGGCGTACGCTCCAGTTTCAGCTGCGGGTTAGGACTCCGAAAGTGCGGTAACGACGGTAGCCAACCGTCTTCTACGGAGACGATCGCGGCGATCAAACCGATCACACCAGAGGCCGCCTCTAGGTGTCCGAAAGTTGCCTTGGCCGAGCCCAGTCGGATTGGCGCAGCATCTGCGCGGCGATCGGCAAAAACCTGCGCTAACGCGCGCACCTCAATTGGATCACCGAGTGGGGTGCCGGTGCCGTGCGCCTCGATATAGCCAATATCGTTGCTGCTCAGACCCGAAACCGCGAGCGCCTCGGCAACCACCGCCGCCTGGCCGTCCAGCCCGGGTGCGGTAAAGCCAGCCTTTTCGTTGCCGTCGTTGTTCACTGCCGACCCGAGCAGC
>QIMA01000463.1 GCA_003233535.1 Rhodanobacteraceae bacterium | reverse complement strand
TGAAGCTGGCTCGGTACAAGGAGATATTTCCGGCGCCAGCTAACCCGGATATTTCATGAACTCGCGCGATGATCGCGCAGGACATTGATTGCCCAGTGATTTTTCACAGTGTTCTTTCAAGAAAAGGGAGCGGTGTAGTGGTTCATACACCCGACTGAGAAAAATCGCTGGGCGATCAAGGGCCTAGCGAGGGCGCGTGAAGTTTATGAGATATCCGGGCTAAGACCTCGACCCGGTGATCGGTGGGCCGACACGCAGCCAGCTTCCACGCGAGGCAGCACGTTGAGTAGATCTCACCGGCGCGTCACCAAGCGTTGCCGGTGAGGCGCTCGTAAGCCTCCACGTACCGCTGCCGGGTGCCGGCGATGACCGCTGCCGGCAAGCGAGGGGCAGGCGCCTGCTTGTTCCAGTTTTGCGCCTCCAAAAAATCGCGCACGTATTGCTTGTCATACGACGCTGGACTGCCGCCCGGTTGGTATGAATCCGCAGGCCAAAAGCGCGACGAATCGGGGGTCAACATCTCATCCATGACGCGCAGCGTGCCCTCGCTGTCGATGCCAAACTCGAACTTGGTGTCGGCAATCAAGATGCCGCGCTCTGCGGCGTATACGCGTGCTGCCGCATAAAGCTCCAGCGTCAATGAGCGCAACTGCTCGGCCATGTTCTCCCCAAGCATTGCCACCACCTCGTCGAAGGTGATGGTTTGATCGTGCTCGCCGACCGCCGCCTTCGTCGATGGGCTGAATATGGGCTCTGGGAGCAAATCTGCTTCGCGCAGCCCATTCGGCAGCTGATGCCCGGCTACACGACCGGAGCGGCAGTAGTCCTTCCAGCCGCTGCCGGCGATATAGCCTCTGGCAATGGCCTCTACCGGCAATGGCTTGAGACGCCGGACGACCACGCTACGTCTACGTAGCGGAACCGGATCGATATCCGGCGGAAGGGCCGAATCTACGGGGTCGTCAGTGAGATGGTTAGCGCACAACGATTCGCTGCGGGCGAACCAGAAATTTGACAGCTGAGTGAGCACAGCCCCTTTGTCTGGAATAGGGTCGGGCAGCACCACATCGAACGCACTCAAGCGATCGGTGGCCACCATGAGCAGCCGCTGCTGATCGATTTCGTAGACGTCCCTAACCTTGCCGCGGTGAATGAGGGTCAGGCCAGTGTTGAGTTCGGCGCTTGCGGCGACCATGCGCAGCTCAAGAGAATGGGCGCAGAAGAATACCAGCAGCCCAGCTACAAGGTGCGCTAGTTCACGATCGAAGCCGCGAATCGGCCGTATTTCTCTGTGCCGGGGGCGAAAATGCCGCCCTATGCGCGGTAGTTGCCTACAACATAGTTACAATCACCCTTTCCGAGCATCCTCCGTTGCGCATTGATGGAGCCGCAGATTCTTAACGCCCTGGGTCATCGACGGCTGACCCCAGCGCAGTACGCCTAGAAACGGAGTTTCAGTTGGGTCTATCCATCCACCATCGTTGTGCCGCGTGCGCTCACCGGACAGGCGGTCAACCTTCTCCGTTCTATCGGGCAGTGATTGGACTCGGAACCTGCGCGCGGAGAACCAACTGGTGAGCTCGCCATCGTCATCGCGCCCATGGATAGCTACGGTACTGGGAGCCGCGGCGGGTCTATTCGCTGGCGGCCCGTTTGGGGCAATCGCCGGTGCGGGTTTGGGTCAAGCATGGGGGCGCGGCTGGCTCTGGCCCAGCCCTAAAGACGGCGGATTGCCGACAGAGCTGTGCTCGATGTTCGAACTGCTCGGGCACTTGGCCAAGGCCGACGGCCGCGTTAGCGAACGTGAGATCGCATTTGTAGAAGGGCTGATGGAGCGATTTAAGCTCAGCGCCAATGCCCGCCACGGCGCAATCGCCGCTTTCGATCGCGGCCGCGCCCCGACTTTTCAGCTCGACAGAGCGATCGATCAACTCGGTGCGTCTGGATTGCGCGGCACTGCCGAGGCGCAGCAAATGGTCGACGTACTTACCCGCCTAGCCGAAGCAGACGGGCCATTAGCACCTGCTGAGAAAGGTGCCTTAGGTCGCATCGCAGCCCGCTTGGGCGTGATCAGAGCGCGGCGCAGGGTGCTCTCCAGCCAAACCACCGACATTACCTGGACCATCACCTCGGCCCACGCCGAACTTGGGCTGAGCGGAAGCCCTGCTACCGATTTAGTCAGATCCTCATACAAGCGTTTGATGAGCCGTTATCACCCGGACAAACTCGCGGCCCGGCAGCTTAGCGACAACCAGCGTGCAGCCGCTGAAGACCGCCTGCGAAGAATTCGCAGTGCCTACGAATATTTACGCAGCCGAAGCTAGGCGCGCTTCAACCATCGGAGTTCCCGTGAGCCCAACCAGCAATGCGCTGATCGCGCCATCCATCCTTGCCGCCGACTTCGCCAGACTTGGCGATGAAGTGCGAACTGTCCTGCAGTCCGGTGCCGACTGGATTCATTTCGACGTGATGGACAATCACTACGTGCCCAACTTAAGCATCGGTCCGCTGGTGCTGCAGGCGTTGCGTAAGGCAGAAATCGAGGCCTTCGTGGACGTGCACTTGATGGTCGAGCCCGCCGAGCGGTTGATTGACGATTTCGCTGCCGCCGGCGCCAATCTGATCAGCATTCACCCCGACAGCGTGCGCCACGTCGACCGAGCACTGTCGCAGATTCGCGAACATGGCTGCCAGGCGGGCCTGGTGCTGAATCCGGCGACGCCAGTTGAGGTGATCGATTGGGTGATCGACAAGGTCGACCTTATCTTGGTCATGAGCGTTAATCCTGGCTTCGGCGGTCAGGCCTTTATTCCGGCGATGCTAAATAAGCTCAAAGTGCTGCGCAAGCGCATCGACGACAGCGGCAGAACGATCCGCCTGGAGATTGATGGCGGGATCAAGGTCAACAATATCGCCGCCGCTGCCGCCGCCGGTGCCGACACCTTCGTTGCCGGCTCGGCGATCTTCGGCAGTGCTGACTATGCAGCGACGATCAGTCAGATGCGCGCAGAGATTGCGCGGGTTTCAGGCTAGCCCGGATATTTCATGAACTCGCGCGATGATCGCGCAGGACATTGATTGCCCAGTGGTTTTTTCGAAGGAGCGGTGTAGTGGTT
>QIMA01000476.1 GCA_003233535.1 Rhodanobacteraceae bacterium | reverse complement strand
GGCTCCGACGGCCAAGCCGATGACGAGATAGATGAGCGCATGACGCGCGTAGCCGGCGGTGAAGTTTGACGTATTCATGGGAGCATCCTTTCGTCGCTAGCAAGCGCCTTGGTCACGAGGTAATCCAAGCGAAAGCTGAGTTGCAGGCCTTCCACAGCGATGGCTACAGAATCAATTTTCGCGTTGAGTTCAGCGATCCGCGCGCGCACCGCTTCGGCGAAATCACCGTCGTCGTTGTCGTAAGCGGCCAGTGATGCTTCCGCCTGGTCGGCCATTTGCGGCAGCAGCTGAGTGGCGTACAGGGTTTGCCGTTGTGAGACTCGCTGAGCCTGGACCAAGACCGACCGCAGCTCCGCCATCAGTTGACGCGCGATCAAATCCTTTTCGGCTCTGACCGCGTCAGTCAGCGCAAGAGCGGCTGAAACTTCCTTGTCTTGGCGTTGACGGGAGAAAACCGGCAGATCGAAAGTCACGCCGACGGAGAACAGGTCGGCGCGTTCGCGCCCCGATGGATCGTCGGCACGGTAGCCATACTGGGCCGCCAGTCCCCATTCGGGCTTGTACTTCTGACGAGCTAAGTCGACCCCGGTAGTCTGTGCATCAATGCGTCGATCTACAGCGATGAGTGCAGGATGTTGTCTGATGTGCTCGTAGAACGCTTCGTTATCAATCGATGCCGCTAGCAGCTGCTCAAGATCGGCATTGACGGGTTGCGTCGGCAGCGACGGACTAACCCGGTTGATCGCTTCCACGCCGATCCACTCTGACAATCTTCGTTGCGAAGACTGCAGCTGCTGATGCAACACCGTCAGTCGATCATCCAGTCGTGTTAGTTCCAGTTGCGCCCGGATGAGATCGGTTTGCCGCGTTCGGCCGAATGCGCTGCTGTAGCTCACGAGCGCAGCGTCTGCGAGCTGATCGAACAGATCTCGATCAGCCTCAATGAGTCGGATACTTTCCTGCGCTTTGAATACGTCCAACCATAACTGCGCTGCCACAGATCGGACCTTGGCCTGTCGATCAGCCCGCAGCATGGGTTCCTGTAACGACAGTTGATTTTTTTGTTGACGAGCCAGCATCAAGCTGTTGCCGCGGGGAAACATCTGGCTGACACCGACAACAACTTGAGTCATCGGCTCCTGTTGAATATCGAAGGTATCGGTGGGGAAGTTTGCAGCCATCACGCTCATGCGCGGGTCGGGCAATGCAGCTGCGGCCACCGCTTGGTCTGTTAAGGCGCGTTCGCGAAACGTACTACGGATCTGCCAAGGGTCCGTTTTGATGGCGAGGTCGATGGCTGTTTGGAGGCGTAAGGGGCCAGCGTCTTCGGCGTGGAGGGGGCTCGTAGCGACGCCCATGCACAACAATAAGAGCAGTCTAATCACGACTACTGATCCTCGATGTGCTGTTGGGCGAAGGTGTCGATCGTCGCGAAGACGGTTTGACTGCCGTCGGAATTCATCTGCCAGACCTGATAAGGCGTGAATCGATCGCCCATCTCCATCCCGGGACTACCCACCGGCATGCCGGGTACGGCCAATCCGCGTGCTCCCTCGGGTGGACTGGCAAGGAACTGGTGAATATATCGGGCCGGGATGTGCCCTTCGAACACGTATCCATCTGCGGAGACTGCGGTGTGGCAGGAGGCCAGCTGCGGACTAATTTCGTGTTGGGACTTCACCGCCAAGAGGTCTGACGTGTTTTTCGTGTTGACCACCAGGCCCTGGCTTTCCAAGTGCGCTACCCAAAGCGAGCAGCAACTACAAGTTACGCTTTTATGGACGGTGAGTGGCAAGCTGGCTTGGTCGGTGGACGCCGAAGGGTTGGTCGTCGACGCCTGGGTCTCGTCGTTGCTAGTTTTGCCATCGCAGGCGCCTAGCGACAGCGCCAGTAGCATTGCCAAACTGGCATTGCTGATCAAATTCCTAAACATTTCATACTCCACGCATGACCGTGACGAGTGCCCGGACCCTGGCGGAGTTACGGCTCCACAGGGTGTTTATTGGGCACAGATCTTCGATCCGAGTTAACAAAACACGGCGGGGCCAGCTGAACCGGTCAGTTCTTGCTCAGCCTGGATGCTCCGCAGTTGCGCTGCGGCGCCGTTCGTCGCTACAGGTGATTGCTTGGAGGCGTATCAGATCAACAGCAAGCTTGCTGGATGGGCCGTGGGCCGATGCCACGACGCTAGTTGGGAGATGGGTACTGACTGGGACGAGGAGGCCACGATGAGGCGTGGCCAAGCGAATCGCCAGTCGGGTGCTATTGCAGGTACTGATAGGGCCTGCGTGACCTCAAAACTCAGGTCAGCGCGACCACAGTGCGACTGACATAGGGGTTTATCGACCTCAGACTCCGCACCGTCACAGTGCGCGCTTTGATCAGCCGCCGGTGGCGTGGCGAGCACAGCGTTATCGCCAAACAAGCATGCACCGTGGCTGGCAAGTGCGAGTTGAGACCACAGCAACATGACGATCACCAGAAGTGACGTGCGCTGCTTGAACTGGCGTTGTCGAAATGCGGAGTACATATCAGGCAACAATACGGGAGTGACGGGGTAGACCGGTTGACTTGGGTCAAGTTCCGCTGCCGGTTGGAACAGCGGAGTCGCTTTTCGCCGTAGCTCGCACCGTTCCGAACTCACCCAGCGCGAAATGTTGGCCGCATCGCGGCCCGGCTCGCAGTTCCACCAGCGGCGGTGGCAATGTCCAGCGCGCCGGCGACGCTGGTCAAGGGTGATCTGCGCGGCATCCTTTGGGCCCGCGAGATCTCCGAATCGACTGTGCGCAAATCGACACATCGGCAATTAATACACCACATCCAGAGTCCGCCGGCTAGGGCCTTTCAAATGGGCTCGGCCCGATTGCGTATCATCTGTGCAAGGCATCGATTAGCGGGCATGCCACTCGATCGTCACTGGCGCGACATGCGCGCAATAGCGTGGACAACACGCACTCGATACGTTTCAAATCAGACAAACGAGCGCGCACGTTCGCAAGATGACGACTCGCCAACATCGCCACATCGTCGCATTGGGCGCCATCTTCCAATGCCAAGAGTTCAGCAATCTCGTCGAGCCTGAACCCGAGTTGCTGGGCAGACTTGATGAATTTCACT
>QIMA01000485.1 GCA_003233535.1 Rhodanobacteraceae bacterium | reverse complement strand
ATTGCCCAGTGGTTTTTTCGAAAGAGCGGTGTAGTGGCTCATACACCCGACTGAGAAAAAATCGCTGGGCGATCAAGGGCCTAGCGAGGGCACGTGAAGTTTATGAAATATCCGGGTTAAAGCGAGTTGAGCGGCGCTGGATTGCTCGGCATCGGCTGGTCGAGCAAACTGTCGGCCCCTCATCATCATCGGGCCGACAATGCTAAAGCTCTACAGCCGCGCCGAGTGCAGCTTGTGCGACGAGGCGCTAGGAATGATCGGCGAGCTAGGCCTGAGTGCCGTAGAAATCGATGTTGAGGCCGACGACGACCTAATGGCCGAATACGGTCTGCGCATACCTGTAGTCGCCGATCACGCAGGGCGCGAGCTGGGCTGGCCTTTTGACTTGGAGGAACTGAGACGGTTTGCCATAACGGAGGCGAACGCCAGTTAGCCCGGGATTTCATAAACTTCACGTGCCCTCGCTAGGCCCTTGATTGCCCAGCAATTTTTCCTCCGTCGGGTGTATGAACCACTACATCGCTCCTGAAGAAAAACCACTGGCCTACCAATGTCCTGCGCGATCATCGCGCAAGTTCATGAAACATCCGGGCTGATTTACTCGCACTCGACATTCCAGAATCAGGCAAAGACGTAATAAGTAAACACACCGCGCCGGTGCTGGCTGCGCTTGAGGAAATGAAGGCGGTTTCACTGGCGGCTGTCGCTGAGGAAAAGCGGCCGCAATGACCCAGACCAAACTCAACGAGCATGCGCGTCGCCTCGCCGAGGATCTCCCGCCAAGTGAGAGTTTCGATGCCCTGAGCGCACTTCGCTGCCAAGTGAGAGAACTGCCGCCTTGGCCGCACCAATCACCCGAAGTCTCAGACTTCACCAAGGGGAGCCCCAATCGCAGCTACGAGCGCGGGGGCTCCTTCTTTCTGGTCCCCAGAACGACAAAGCCCCGCCGAAGCAGGGCTCATCAATTCAAGCCGGTGAGCCTAAGCCGCTTGGGCCAAGGTCTCCCAGTTGTCATCAGTCTCGGTGGCAACAATCCGTCCCGATGGTATAGCCTTCACGTCGATCGACTGGAGAACCTCTACGACCTTTTTCAGCTGCTCGCCCATTTTAGATTCACGGTATAGCAGTCGGAGTAGCCGGTCCGCCCCGCCATCAACCTTCGCCGTTTTGCCTTTTTCCCAGCGTGCTACAGTCTGCTCGTCCTTTCCCATCAACTTCCCAAGTCGCGCTTGCGATAGGTCGATTTCTAGGCGAAGGAATCTAAACTCTGCGCCAGTGATCGGCGCCGAACTACATGCGATCGTTCCCCCAATCGCATTATGCAGCCCTTCCAAATCACGAATGGTCACACCATCCCCGTAGGGTGTTTCGACCAACTCATACCCATTCTCTAGAAACACGTTTGGAAGGCCACAGCCTTCATATTTGTACATAGCCACCCTCCTCATTCTTAACGATGACACGGACCACATTGGCCCCGTCACACTCAGCGAATACTTTGATCTTGAGATAACCGCTTGGAGTTGTTCGTTCCATGGTCAATTCCCAGTCATCGTGTTCATTTTTTATCGGTTTTCCTACTATCTGGCCCTTCTGCACACACTGCACGGCCTGCAGGAAAGTCATCATTCCAGCCATGGAATGTTTGTCAGGAGTGGGGATGATCACCACGTGAGATGAAGACTTGGCGGTTGCCTGAATCTTCTCCAAGAGTTGCGCGGCACTTACCCGCAGATTAACAACGTTCACAACCGACTCCTACGACATAAGCTATCAATTTGATAGGCTCCAGTCAACAACAGCCGGTTTCATCTCTGTGCGATTGAATGAGACGGCAAAGTGCAACCACAACCAGCTACGAATCCACCGGCACCGGTAAGCGCAGCGTCTACGCCTGCTGCGGCTGCACAGCCCGTGTTTCTAGCTCGGATATTTCGTAAAAGTGGGCGAATCTCATCTATCCAATTGATATAATTGGAGTTACGCCAATAACGCTTCGTATGAAGCCAGACGAGACCGCCCGTGAATCAGTCTACCCCAACCCTCTCCATATCCCGCGGATTCCGGGCACGTCTGGAGGGCGACGCCTGCGCGCAGGTGTGAAATGCGGACTTTTCCACCTACTCAGCGCATCCGAAGATCCGCGACCCTGACTGCCAGCGAACTTCACGCGGCCGGGCAAGACCGAAAAGCTGATCCGCTGGCTGCCGATCAGCAGTCCAACGGTCCTGAGCAGGTCTCGTCGCCAAGTTTATGAAACATCCGGGTTAGCTCCGGTTAGTTGTGCGTTTAGCGGACGGAGAGTGCCCAGCAGCCCCGCCAAGTGACTGCACACGGGAGGGGGCGCGCTCCAACTGGCTGCTGGCACTGGCCACTGGAATTCGCTTTAAGCCTTCGTCTTCAACTTGGCCAGAATCTCGCTGCGCGCATCGCGCAGGATCGATTCGCGATCCAGATTGCCCAAGATTTGCTGTAGCGCCCGCTTCGGCCCCTGCTCGCCCCAGCTCTTGCCGCGCGCTAACCATTCCTCAGCCGCATCGCCGATGATCCGCGTGGCGTACCAGGCCAATGCGCCCTGTGCGCCTGCCGTTAGCGCGGTCGAAAGGCCTGCCGAGATGCCCTTGAGTGCGGACGACACCAGATGCACGCCCCAAATGGCGCCCATCAGCGCGGCCAACTGCGCGACGATGGTCGCGACCAGCTTGCCGGCCTCGGTCCGCGTCAAGGGCAGTCCGTAGAGCTTGCTCAAGTGCACAACCAGGGACACATCCAGGGCCGCTGCCGAGAGTAGGTCCGCAACCGGTATAGGGTTGATAGCGACGGCGATGCCTTTTGCCAAGCAGTAATTGCGGACGAGCTTTTTTGCTAGCTCGCGGCGTACTTCGGTGATTCGCACGCCCACTTGATCTGCCAAGCGCCCGGCAAACAGCCCCGCGTTTACGGCTGACAGGGTTTTTCCTTCGCTTTCGACGATGCTGACGATGCGCTCTCGCAATTTCTCGACGTTTGCCTTGGGCTGGTCGCGCTCTTCGCTCTCATTGCCCTGCGCATCGACGCGGATCACGGTGCGTGGCGCCGGTAGCGCACTACAAGCGACCACGTCGATGCTACGGATCTGTCC
>QIMA01000300.1 GCA_003233535.1 Rhodanobacteraceae bacterium | reverse complement strand
CAGGTTTTGCCTAGTAGATAAGCAATCACATCGGCCTGCCCCTGCTCGGGTCAGGCCGATGCGTTGGCAGGGCCCAGTAGATCGGTGCGAAGAAAGGGCCCTTTCTCTGCTGCTGGGCTTGCACCCAGCGCCGCGCTGGGCCATCTTGCCCGTCCCGTTTGCCCGACCTAGTCAGCCTGTGAGCGATTTCAAACACCCCGAGTATCTGTTCGAGCCGCACTACGTGGATGTGCGCGGTCAGCAAATGCACTACTTGGACGAAGGTCCGCAAGGCGATTCAGAGCACCCGCCGGTGCTGATGGTGCACGGTAATCCCAGTTGGTCGTTCTACTACCGCAAGATGGTGTCCGCGCTATCGCCGGATCGCCGCTGTTTGGTCCCTGACCACATCGGCATGGGCTGGTCGGCGCGGCCGCCGAAAACGGACTACGGCTACCGCTTGCAGGATCGGGTCGCCGACCTAGGTAGTTTCATTGATCAGGTGCTGCCAGAGGGTCAGCTCGACCTCGTCGTGCATGACTGGGGCGGGATGATCGGCTGCGCTTGGGCGGTGCAGAATCCACAGCGGGTGCGCCGACTGGTGATCCTGAATACGGGTGCCTTTGGCCTGCCTCCGGGCAAAAAGCTGCCGTTTACCTTGGGTTTAGTCAGGAATACGGGTTTGGGTGCTTTCCTGGTCCGGCAATTCAACGCATTTGTGCTCGGCGCTACGCGCATGGCGGTAAAGAAGCCGATGTCATTGGCCACGCGTGCTGGCTATATCGCGCCCTACAAGACGCCAGACCGGCGCTTGGCAACCTACGAATTTGTCCACGATATTCCGCTCGTCCACGGCGATCCGGGTTTCGATTTAGTCCAGCAAACCGCCGAACGGCTCGAGCGCTTGAGCGACCATCCAATGCTGATTCAGTGGGGTCGTCACGACTTCGTCTTCGACGATCATTTCTTAGCCAACTGGCAGGCCCGCTTTCCGGCCGCCGAAGTGGATGTCTACGAGGACGCCGGACACTACGTGCTCGAAGATGCCGGTGATCGGGTAATTCCGAAAGTTCAGGCGTTTTTGAGTTAGAGCGAGTGCCAGTGGCCAGTTCCAGCAGCCAGTAAGAACCCAAGAGCAGTGGACTGCACTTACGGCCACTGGTACTAGCCCTTAGAACGCGCCTAAGCGGCAGGATTCGCGTCGCGAACGATAGCTTCGAATTACAATCTAGCGTTACGCTTTGCTTCTCAGGGCTCTACTCAGCCCTCAGCCCTCAGCCCTCAGCCCTAAAAAACAGTGACTCATCTAGCCAACAACATCGCCGAGTACCTAACCCGCCAAGCGACCGATCGGCCGCATCAGGTGGCGATCTTCGTCCCGTATGGACGTGACCGCATGGGGCGCCAGGCGCACACCCACCTGAGCTACGCGCAGCTGGAGCACGAATCGAACACCATAGCCGCCGGACTGGCCGCCTACGGCATTGGGCGTGGTGTGCGCACGGTGCTGATGGTGCGGCCGAGCCTTGAGCTGTTCATCTTGATGTTCGCTCTATACAAGGCCGGTGCGGTTCCCGTGTTGGTCGATCCGGGTATTGATCGGCGCGCGCTGTCGACCTGTTTGGCCTTGGCGCAGCCGGAAGCCTTCGTTGGCATTCCTCTGGCACATTTCGGCCGCGTACTGTTCCGCTGGGCTAGCGGCAGCATCAAGCGCAAGGTTTGGGTCGGTAAGGGTCGCTTCGGCGGCGGCATCGGCTACGGCGCGCTGCGCGAACTCGGTGAGAAAGCGCTGGCCGGCAAGCCTGGCGGCGCTGTGGACGTCAATCCGGATGATCCGGCGGCCATCCTGTTTACTTCCGGCTCCACCGGTGTGCCCAAAGGTGTGGTTTATCGACATCGTCATTTCGTTGCCCAGGTCGATTTGCTGCGTTCGGCTTTTGACATTCGCCCTGGCGAAATCGATCTGCCGACCTTTCCGCCGTTCGCGCTGTTCGATCCGGCCCTAGGGATGACCACGGTGATTCCAGATATGGATCCCACCCGCCCGGCGCTAGCGGACCCCACGCGTTTGATTCGCACCATCGAAGACTTCGGCATCTCCAATTTGTTCGGTTCGCCAGCCCTGGTCGATACGCTCAGTCGCTATGGCGCGGTGCGCGGCATCAAGCTGCCGACGCTGAAACGGGTGATCTCCGCCGGCGCCCCGGTGCCGCTGCCGGTGATCGAGCGGATGCTGAAAATGTTGCCCGACGACGGTCAGCTGTGGACACCCTACGGCGCGACCGAGTGCTTGCCGGTGGCCGTGGTGGAAAGCCGCGAACTGGCGGCGGTGGCCAAGGGCAGCACTGAGCACGGTGCCGGAACCTTAGTCGGCCACGTGGTTGTGCCGAATCGCGTGCGGATTATCGCTCCCGACGATCAGCCGCATGACGATTGGGCGCAGGTGCAAGAACTGGAGCAGGGGCAGATCGGTGAGATCACCGTCGCCGGCCCCACCGCCACCGATTCCTACTACGGATTACCCGAGCAAACCGCGCGTGCCAAAGTGCGCGACGGCGACGCCATCGTTCACCGCATGGGCGACATGGGCTATTTTGATGAGCAGGGGCGGCTGTGGTTCTGCGGCCGCAAATCGCAGCGCGTGGTTACTCCCAACGGCACGCTTTACACCGAGCGAATCGAACCGATATTCAACGGTCACCCGCAGGTGTATCGCAGCGCGCTGATCGGCATGGGACCCGCGGGCGCGCAGACCCCGGTGATGGTGTTAGAACTCGAACCCGATATCGCCAACAGCGAGCACCAGCGAATCTTTGCCGAGCTGCGCGAACTGGCTGGACGCCACGAACTGACCAACGGGATTAGCGAATTCCGCGTCTATCCCAAGGCATTTCCGGTGGATATTCGGCACAACGCGAAGATTGGGCGAGAGAAGCTGGCGGTTTGGGCGAAGGGTTAGCGAACAGCAAGGCACTTAGCCCGGATGTTTCATAAACTTCACGCACCCTCGCTAGGCCCTTGATCGCCCAGCGATTTTTTCTCAGTCGGGTGTATGAGCCACTACACCGCTCCTTCGGAAAAACCACTGGGCAATCAATGTCCTGCGCGATCATCGCGCGAGTTCATGAAATATCCGGGTTAA
>QIMA01000493.1 GCA_003233535.1 Rhodanobacteraceae bacterium | reverse complement strand
ACGCACGGTTTCGCGCAGCTATCTGGAATCGAGAAACAGCCCGCTGTCGATGTAGTCCTCAAGATTGATCAAGAAGCGCAGACCGCCCTCGCCTACCTCGAAGAACTCGCGCCTGGTGTTTTGGCGCTGATACTGACGCCCCTCGCGGCGCTTCTCACGACGCTTGACGTAGATTTTCTCGGGCGTGAGATCCAAGGCCTTTTCTACCGCATAGAGCAAGTCCTGCAGGCGCTCGGCGGCGGTCTCAGTCGGGATCGTTGCCTGGGCGGCGTATTCCTGCACGTGTGCGCGGCCGGCGTATAGATCAATCGCCGCCGAATACTCGGGCAGATCAGCGTCATATAGGCGGTAGCACTCCAGTCCCTCACGGCGCGCCCACTTGCCCCACCGCGCCAGGTTCTTGCGCAGCCGGTTGTAGACCATCTCGGTGCCAGGGCGACGGAATTTCGGTCCAGAATCGCTGTCGTCGGTCGCGGCCTCTCGCGGCGCTCGCGGCGGCGGCACCGTGCCCAGGATCAGCCGACATTCCAGCGGACCGTTGGCGAAGGCCAGCACTTTGTCGGCGCGCAAGTTGGTTGCTTTGGCCAACTCTTTGCTGCCGGTGAGCAGCGCGAAATTCCAGCCTATGGCGATTTCCGCTAAGCGTTCGCCGAAAGCTCGATGCACTGGCAGCAGGCTGCGCTGATCGGCCAGCCTTTCGCCGTAAGGGAGGTTGGCAACGATCAGTCCCTGCACCGCCTCGGTAGTGCTCGTCGGCAGGTTTAGTTTCCCAGCCTCGCCTTTAGCCAAGCGCACGTGCCCGGCCAAACCCGCTTCCTGCAGATTACGCTTAGCCGCGTTGACCGCCGAAGGGTCTTGGTCGAAGCCCTGCAGGTCCAGCTTTAGCGCCTTCAAGCCTGTCCGTGAGCGCTCCTGTGCCACGCTCGCGCGCTGCGCCCACAGCGCCAAATCCAATCCTTGCCAACCGCTAGGCATGCGTTCACTGCGACCCAGCCCCGGAGCCACGTCAGCGGCCATCCACGCCGCCTCAATGAGCAGCGTGCCGGAACCACAAAATGGGTCGACTAAACTAGCGCCTTGTGCCGCAAGCGCCGGCCAGCCAGCTCGCCAAAGGACGGCCGCAGCTAACGTCTCCCGCAGCGGCGCCTTACCCGATTCGACCCGGTAGCTGCGCTTGTGCAGTGGACCATGGCCTAGGTCGATAGCTATAAACGCCCGTCCACCGCGCAGGGACAGATTGATGATCAGATCAGCCTGTTCGGTCGGCACCGGGTGCGCATCGCTTGCGCCGCGGCGCAAGCAGTCGATGATCGAATCACGCAAGCGCTGCGCCGCAAATAGCGTGTGAGTGATGCCCTTGCCGCCACCGCCGAGGTCAATCGAGAACTTCGAACCGGGCTTAATGATTTTTAACCAGTCGATCTGGGCCCCGGCAGCATGCACGCTATCGGCGCCATCGACTTCAAAGTCGGAAAGGATTAGCTGCACCCGGGACGCTAAGCGCGACCACAGAACAACATCGACAGCCTGCGCCTGATCGCTGTGCCAGCGCACCCCCCCACGGGTGGTCTTCGGTGCTTTGCCGAGTATTTCAGTGAGTTCGTCAGCTAGCATGTCATCCAGGCGCGCACCGCAGCTGGCGAAAAATTCGTATGTGGATTCGCTCATGTCCACTCTAATCGTCATATTGATCCAGCGCGATAACCGCATCACCCACTCGAACTTCACCAGCAGTCAAAACCCGCGCAGTGATACCGCCGTGCCCGCGCATCGCGTTGTAGCCGCCAGGCCCCAATGCGGTTTCCATACGTGAACAGGGATGGCAGTGCCCGGTGCCCTCAAGCACCGCATCACCGATCTGCATGCGTCGGCCTATAAGTGCCTGCAGGCTGATACCGCTGACCAAGACGTTGCGGCGCAAAGTCTCCGGCGCTAGCTCCTGAATTGCCGTCAGACTGGCAATAACCGGCAGGTACTCGGCCTGAATCAAACTGACCTCGCGTACGCCTCCCGAACCGCGATAGCGGTCGCCGTGCAAACCCTTGCCGGGGACGGCCAGTGCTAGATCCACCGTCTGCATCGGCTCATCTCTGCCCGGCCGCAATCCGATCCACCGCACCTGACCATTATTGGGAAGGCGCGCACGTAACCGCTGTAAAGGGCTTGGGCTGGACTGACTCACAGGCTATCTTCCCTCCATGGACATCCATCTGCAGCCGCTGCCCTACGCTGATTCTCTGCAGCAAAGGGACCCGGACACAATCGATCTGTTGGTGATTCACTGTACCGAACTGCCGGACCTGAGCACCGCCCGAAGTTATGGCGAGACAGTACATTATCCGCAAAGCGGCACGGGAAACTCGGGCCACTACTATATCGACCGAGACGGCCGCTGCGAGCAGTGGGTCCCGGACAATCGAGTAGCCCACCACGTCCGCGGGCTGAACGCTCATTCCATAGGTGTCGAGCTGGTTAACCGCGGACGCTGGCCGGACTGGTTTCATGCGGCCCACCAACAGCCGGAGGAAGCCTATCCCAAAGTGCAAATAGACGCGCTCATAGCGCTAATCGGGGATCTTCAGCAGCGCTTACCCAAGCTCTCGAAAATTGCCGGCCATGCCGATTTGGACCTGCAACGGATTCCGTCGGCCGACGATCCAGAGGTGTCAATACGGCGCAAAATTGATCCGGGCCCGCTGTTCCCCTGGTCAACGGTGCTCGACGCCAGCGCAATACGTAGATGGATCCCGTCCTGACGACAGTGCCGCCTTCACCGGGTGCGAGTCAAACTGATGTAGCCAGGGCTGAGGGCTGAGGATGGCACCCCGAAACTGATGGGCATTGGCTCTGGAGATCCGGGTTCATTTCGATTGCTAGCCATACGAACGCAAGCCCCGGAGCCAAACCGCCGGACTGCTCATCTCAGCCCTCAGCCGGGACTAACAAATGGCGGCGTTGCATCCCACATCAGTTTGGTTCGCACCCTGTCGCAGCGTCGGCATTCCATTTAGCAGACACGCACGTTATAGTAGCCGGCTACTTAATGCTCTATAGGCAATAATGTCACCATGGTCAGAATTCGACTCTCCCGTACCGGCGCCAAGAAACGTCCCTTCTATCACATCGTTG
>QIMA01000551.1 GCA_003233535.1 Rhodanobacteraceae bacterium | reverse complement strand
GTAGTGGCTCATACACCCGACTGAGAAAAAATCGCTGGGCGATCAAGGGCCTAGCGAGGGCGCGTGAAGTTTATGAAATATCCGGGCTAGGTTCGCCCTCTTTCGGTCTATGACTCCACCTCAGGGTGGAGTGACCAGAAGTCATCAGGCAACTGCTGCACGCCAGCGTAGAGCAGGCTTAGATCGTCCAGCGCGCGGTCGTTTTCGTAATCCTCGGCTGGGATCTTGTGGATCGTCGCCTTGATCCGCAGGTTAATGTCTTTGCTATAGGGCAGGTTGGAGGGGTGTTTCTAACTCAGCCGAGTTCGCGTACCGCAGCCATCACCTCATCGACATGCCCAGGAACCTTCAGCTTGCGCCATTCACGGGCCAGCTTGCCTGCGCTGTCGTAGAGGAAGGTGCTGCGCTGTATGCCCATCACCTTGCGCCCGTACATATTCTTTTCGTGGATCACGTCGAACGCCAAAGGGCAGTTCCTGCTTGCTGCGGAAGTTCTCATGCGACTTCAGGCTGTCGCGCGAGATGCCGAAGATGGTCACGCCCAAGGACTGGAGTTCCGAGTACATCGCGGCGAACTCCACGCTTTCACGGGTGCATCCAGGAGTGGAGTCTTTCGGGTAAAAGTACAGAATCAGGGGTTTGCCGACCAGTGCGGCGCTGTCGACTTGCTGGCCGTTGGTGGCGACGGCGCTAAAGCTGGGCAGTGAGCTGGTATCCAAGAGCGATCACCCTTTGATTGGTTCGAGTATGGCGTCGAGGTTGAGCGTATCGCAGAACTCTAGGAAATCGTCGCGGAGAGCGGATATGTGCGTGTTTACGGGAATGCCGATCGTGATTTGGGCACTAAACATGTTAGCGCCGGTTTGGGCAGCTCGATAGCGTGAGCTGGAGAGATTCTCGACCGTGACTTGGCGTCGGGCGAAGAAGTCAGCAAGCTGATAGAGCACGCCAGACTGGTCCGCCGCAATGACTTCGACCGCATAGGGCAAAGTGGTGCCGGCAAGCTCCCGACTGGTGGTGCGCCGGCTGGTCAAGCTGATCTCTTCTTCGCGCGCCAATCGCGCCAGCGAGTTCTCGAACTTGGCGATGGCGTCCCAGCTGCCGTTAGACAACAGCAGCGCACAGACTTCCTGGCCGAGCATGGAGACGCGCGCTTCCAGCAAATTGCATCCTGCATCAACTACGCGCTTGCCCAATACAGTGAGCAAAGCCATCGATTGCGGCGCAATCGCCGATACCAAGAGATAGTTTTCAGGCACCTGAGGTCGAGCTTTGATTGCACTCAAAGGACGGTCAGCTCCAGCGGCAGTACTGCGAAGGACGGCGGTATTCGCCGAGCGCCACGCCCTTGCGGTTAACATGGGCCCGTGGCGAGCATACTTGTCAGCGGCCAGACGCCGCAAGTAACATCGCGCCGCCCCGCACCACTATAAGGAAGCTCATTGCAGCCCAACGGTAGTATCTGTGCACTAGTTACGCCATTCGATGAAGCCGGCGCTATCGATCTGCCGGCTCTGGATCGACTGGTGGCTCTGCACCTTCGGTCCCGAACCAGTGCGCTAGTGATAGGTGGCTCCACCGGTGAATCCGGTGCGTTGGAGTCTGCCGAACTGACGGCGTTGCTGCAGCGTGCACGAAAAACGGTAGGATCGATGTCGATCTGGGGCGGCATCGGCGCATCCTCTACCGCCAAGGCTCTGGAGCTGTTGCAAGTTGCCGAAAGCGGCGGTGCCCAGACACTGCTCGCGGTGACCCCGTATTACGTCCGACCGACGCAATCTGGGTTGATTAAGCACTATCTGGCCTTGGCCGATGCTGCGAGCGTGCCGCTGGTGCTGTATAACGTGCCAGCGCGCACTGGATGCGACCTTTTGCCAGAGACGGTGGCTGAACTGGTCGCGCATCCTTCGATCGTTGGAATCAAAGATGCCGTGACCGATCAGTCTCGGCTTCAGGCGCTGTTGGCCCTGCAGGGTCCAGAATTTGCGATTCTTTCGGGGGACGACGAAACGGCCGCCGAGTGGATGAATAACGGTGCAGCCGGCGTGGTAAGCGTGGTTGCTAATGCGATACCGGCGGCTTACGCGAGATTGAGTGCGTTGGCCGTCGCTGGCGACGAGCAGAGCAGCACGGCGTTGAATGAGCGGTTGGTGCCGCTTTATAAGGCGCTGTCGCTAGCACCAAACCCGATTTGCATAAAATGGTTAGTCGCTCGACTAGGGCTGTGTCGCCCGGATCTGCGCCTACCTCTGACCGAACTGGAGACACCTCATGAAGCGCCCCTCGCAGCAGCCTTTGACCGGGCCCAACATGATTGATTCCCGGACGCGCCGCACACATGGGTGGGCGCGTCTAGTCATTGTATGCATCGTCCTGAGCCTGATGGTTGGCCTGGGCGGCTGTGGATTTTTGAAGCAAAAGCCTCGCTACGTGACGAGTGGCGAGATCCCGGCTATGCAGGTGCCGGAAGGGTTGGATACGCCCGGCTACGATCCGAGCCTAACGGTTCCTGCAGCAAGCAGCGAGCGCCTGTTGACGGGTGTCGACTTGGCCCCGACTCCTTTGGGCTACAGCGGCATTGACGACGAACTGCTCGGCACCGGCAAGACCAGCACCAGCACGATCGACACGTTGGACAACGCTTGGCGTCGGGTTGGTCAAGCGCTAGATCGCAGCGGTGCATTTTTGATGCAGGAACGCAGTCGCGAGGATGCGTCCTACCAGATTGGTATCCCGGCACCGATTGTGCGTGACCCACGGTCCTGGTGGAGACGCACATTGGGCTGGGGTGAAGAGCCGCGCCAGACCAGCGGTAGCGAAGTGGTGGTGAAGCTGACGGCCGAGGAGCCGCAGGTGCGTATCGACATCCACGATCTGAACGGATCGGTGCTTACCGATAGTCACGCCATGCGCGTGATTGCCACCATTGACGACCGGCTCGGTCTGGACTAGACGGCGCGTCAGATAAACAAAATGACTAGAGCCGTGACCAGAAGAGCGGTCGCCAGCGCTGCTGGCTACCGCTCAAGCAGCTTGAGCTTGTCCGGCTTGTCTTCCCACTGCTTAGCGTCTTCCGGCCCATCTTTGCGCAGGGTGATCGTTGGCCAATCTTTGGCTAACTCCGCATTGAGCTCCAAAAACGCCTCTTGCCCCTCGGGTAAATCGTCTTCGGGGAAGATTGCGGTAATCGGGCACTCCGGCTCACACAGCGTGCAATCGATGCACTCGTCCGGATCGATAACCAGGAAATTGGGGCCTTCTTTGAAACAATCGACCGGGCACACCTCTACACAGTCGGTGTACTTGCACTTGATGCAGTTCTCGGTGACAACGAAGGTCATAGGTCTTAGCCGGTCATGATGGACGGTGAATAAATGGCGCTCCCTACGAGGATCGAACTCGTGTTCCAGCCTTGAGAGGGCTGTGTCCTAACCGCTAGACGAAGGGAGCGCTGGTCAATCGCGGGGGCCGCATCATAGCGGTTCGTGATCTCAGCTACAACGGCAGCGGCAACAGGCCGACGTGTTTAGGAGTGCGGTAGTGCGGTGTCTGACCAGGAAAGTGTGCTTTTCGACTCGGTCGCCGCCGAAAACGCCACCACGAGTG
>QIMA01000228.1 GCA_003233535.1 Rhodanobacteraceae bacterium | reverse complement strand
AGGAGCGGTGTAGTGGTTCATACACCCGACTGAGGAAAAATCGCTGGGCGATCAAGGGCCTAGCGAGGGCGCGTGAAGTTTATGAAATATCAGGGTTAGAGCAGCGATTAGCTGTGGCCAGTCGAAGGGCCTAGCCCGGACACCGATGAACGCTCGTCGCGAGGGTGTTGTGGTGCGGTCCGTGGACTGGAGAGGGCGATCAGCTACCAAACCACCTCGGCCATCGAGCAGTTCAGACCGGAGCCGATACCGAGCAGTGCTACGCGCGAGCCTTTCTGTAGGCGGCCAGACTCTTTCAGCTTGCTCAGCGCGATCGGCACGCTGGCCGGGCCGATATTGCCGAATTCGGGGAAAATGGTCAGCACTTTGCGTGGGTCTATACCGAGCAGGCGAATCAGCTCGTCTGAATGCACGCGACTGACCTGATGAATGACGAACTCGTCCATTTCTTCCATCACCCAGCCGAAGGCGACGCGGGAGGCCTGAAAGGTCTTGCCCGCCAGCTTCAGTCCCTCGACCAGCAGGGTCTTGGTGTCGGTAATCATCCGATCAAAGTTGCCTCGGCACAGGCGCGAGAACTGCGTAGCGGCGCGGGTGACGCTACCCTTGTAGGCGTGCCCGTCGGGAAGTAGGTCGCGGCGCCCCAGAATCATCGCCGCACCGCCAGAACCCAGAGTCAGCGAGGCGAACTCGCCGCGAAACGCTTCTTCGGTGATGTCGGGACGCAACATGCGCTCGATGGTGCGCTCGGTGATTATTCGTGAATTCTCGCCATCGACGATCATCGCGTACTCAATATCGCCGCGTTCGATCATCCCGGCGGCGATATCCATACCGTTGAGGAAGGCCAAGCAGGCGTTGCCGACGTCGAAGTTCTGACAGTGATCGGCCAGCGCGAGATTGCCGTGAATAATGCTGGCCGTGCTCGGCTCCAGGTAGTCCCGACACACCGAAGTGTTGATCAAGATGCCCAGCTTCTCACGAGCAATGTTGGTCTCGGCAAGAACCTTCTCTGCGGCCATGGTGGCGGCATCAGAGGGCGCGGTGTCTTCGTCATAGAGATGCCGAGCGGTAATACCGGCCAAATCTTCCAGCAAATTGCCGTGCATCCCAAAGCGCTCCAGCGTCGGCTTGAGCCGCTCACTGATTTCCGCCGAAGTCACCCGATGCGGAGCATCAACGTGGGTTACACCGGCAATGGCTACATGTTCGAAGCGCATTTAGGACACTCTGGCTAATCGATAGAACCGGTCACCGTAGCGACTTTGCTGCGGGGCGGCAAGAGCCGTTAGGGCTCAGAGCTGAGGGCTGAAGGCTGAGGCTTGGCAATCCGAGGCTGCCTTTCTCCGCTCTACTCAGCCTTCAGCCCTCGTTCCTCAGCCCCTATGCGAACGTCATCCGCCCCTCATCAGCCGCCACCTGAATCGTCTCCCCGGCCGCGAATCGACCCTCCAGAATCAACTTAGCCAGCGGGTTCTCAATCAGGCTCTGCACCGCACGCTTGAGCGGTCGCGCACCGTAAACGGGGTCGTAACCGTAGTTGGCAAGGAAATCCAAGGCCGAATCGGCGATCTCGATCTTTAGGTCGCGTTCGGCTAGGCGGTTCTCCAGGTGCACCATTTGCAGCTGCGCAATCGCCCGAATCTGCTCCTTATCCAGCGGATGGAAGACCACCAGCTCGTCGAGGCGATTGATGAACTCGGGTCGGAAGTGCGCCTGCACCGTTTCCAGCACGGCATTCTTCATACGCGCGTAGTTGTCCTCGCCGTGCAGCTCCTGAATCACCTGTGAGCCCAAGTTGGAGGTCATCACGATCACTGTGTTGCGGAAATCGACGGTGCGGCCCTGGCCGTCAGTCAAGCGGCCATCATCGAGCACCTGCAGCAGCACGTTAAACACGTCCGAATGCGCTTTCTCGACCTCGTCGAGCAAAATCACCGAGTACGGCCGTCTGCGTACCGCTTCGGTCAGATAACCACCTTGCTCGTAGCCGACGTAGCCCGGGGGCGCGCCAATCAGCCGACTGACCGAGTGCTTCTCCATGAATTCACTCATGTCGATGCGCACCATCGCTTCTTCAGTGTCGAACAAGAACACCGCCAACGCCTTGCACAGCTCAGTCTTGCCGACGCCGGTGGGGCCCAAGAATAGGAACGAGCCGTTCGGCTTGTCGGGATCGGAAAGCCCGGCGCGGGAGCGGCGTATGGCGTCTGAAACCGCGCGCACGGCCTCTTCCTGACCGACCACGCGAGCGCCCAGCTCGGCCTCCATACGCAGCAGCTTGTCGCGCTCACCCTCAAGCATCTTGGTCACCGGGATACCGGTCCAGCGGCTGACGACCTCGGCGATCTCTTCGCCGGTCACCTTGTTGGTGAGCAGCTGGAAGTGGGTTTGGTCGGCGTCTTGCGCCGCTTCCAGCTGCCGCTCCAACTCGGGAATGGCACCGTACTGCAGCTCGCTCATTCGAGTCATGTCCTGACGCCGGCGCGCGCTATCGAATTCCTGGCGCGCGGCCTCCAGTTCCTCGCGAATCTTCGATTCACCGCTCACCGCAGCCTTTTCCGACAGCCAGATTTCTTCCAGATCGGCGAATTCGCGCTCAAGCTTGTCGATATCGGTTTCCAGCACGGCCAAACGCTGTTTGGAAGCGTCATCGCTCTCCTTTTTCAGGTGCTCGCGCTGCATCTTCAGCTGAATCAGCCGACGCTCGATGCGATCGAGCTCTTCAGGCTTGCTGTCCATTTCCATGCGGATCCGGCTGGCCGCCTCGTCCATCAGATCGATGGCCTTATCCGGCAGCTGGCGATCGGCAATATAGCGATGCGAAAGCGTTGCCGCGGCGACAATAGCCGGATCGGTGATCTCCACCTTGTGGTGCATCGCGTAGCGTTCTTTGAGACCGCGCAAGATAGCGATGGTGTCCTCAACGCTGGGCTCACCGACCAGGACTTTCTGAAAGCGCCGCTCGAGCGCCGCGTCTTTCTCGACGTACTGACGGTATTCATCCAGCGTGGTCGCACCGATGCAGTGCAGCTCGCCGCGCGCCAGGGCAGGCTTGAGCATGTTGCCGGCGTCCATCGAACCTTCCGCCTTGCCCGCGCCGACCATCGTGTGCAGTTCGTCGATGAACAAGATCACCCGGCCATC
>QIMA01000572.1 GCA_003233535.1 Rhodanobacteraceae bacterium | reverse complement strand
ACTCCTCGTCGTGGATACCGTAACTGAAGTGAGAAGCCTCAGTTTGGCTCATCGAAGCCGTGTAGTGCATGGCGGGGAGTCCATTCCATCACTCAAGTTGAGCGCTGAGGAGAAGCGAAAGCGTATCCCGCGTCTAAAGAACGCCGTTAGCGTTAGGCGTCGCCGCAGTCTTAGAAATGCTGAAAGCGCTCACTTGCCCTGCTCTTCCTCAGCCCTCAGCCCTAAAAAGCATCAATACACCTCACCAACCATGCAGCGCAGACTGCCACCGGCCTTCTCAATCTCATCCAGCGGCGAGGAGTGCACGCATAAACCCAATGTTTCAATCGCGGCCAGGGTTGCTGGGCGTAACGCGCTAGCGGCAACCGCGCTCATCCACAGCTGATCGCCATCCAGGGCAATGCAGTTGGCAACGAAGGCGTTCTTTTCTTCCAGGCTGATCTCGATCAGCCGGTCGCCCATGGTCTGCCGCCACACCGCGAACCACTGCTCGTCGGCGATGCCGCCGGGATAGCCGAGCAAACCGCATCCACCCAGCGCACAGAGGACAACGTTGCTGTGGTATTCGCCTTCGCTTAAGTCAAACAGCACGCTGTGCTTGAGCGCGAAGCCCTCGTCCATGGCCACGGCACCCTCTCGATTGCAGCGCTCAGAGAGGCCGCAATAGCCGAGCTGGCGGGCCCGGTCGATAACTAGGCTACCGGTCAGTTCGGCTATCACCGACTTCTGGCTGAGGTCGATGGTCTGCAGACCCAGCAGCTTGCCCAGCACCTGCCGAGTCGGCGCATGCAGCGCCTCGTACTGGCGACTGGGATGGCGCATCGCGCCAATCAACAAGCGCCCTGGGGCTGTCGCGAAGACGTTGTTAGGGAAGACCGCTTCGGGCGTTTGCGGATCGCCGGGCAGGGCCATAACCAACTGTCCAGCGGCGCGCAGCGCGCTGACCAAACTCTCCCACTGTGCGCAGGCGCGATCGCTGTCAAAGCTGCTGCTGTCCATGTAGACGTTGTCGTCGGCAGAGTCGGCGGCGTAACGAAACCCGTCCGGACGGCGCAGGAACAGCATTCGCGGGTAGCGCGGTTGGATCTGCGAGTTGTCCCACAACGCCGCATACTGGCCGGGTTTATCGATAATCATGGGCCGCAGCTTTAGATAGCAGGGCGCCTATTGTTGTCTGTTTCGCGCTCGCGCCATAGCCCTGCTAAGCGGTTACCGAGCGCTGCGCTGGCTGGCCCCAGGTTCGGGCGCACTGGCGCAAAATGGCGTCGTCGGATCGCTGGCCATGTCATGGGCCAACCAGGCCAGCAAGCATTGAATCCCCACCAGCACAGGCAGCGCAGCAAGCATCACCGTACCGGCGCTGGCGGTGATGTCCTCGCGCACGTGGACTACCCATTCGAAGATTCCAAAGGCGGTTCCGCTCACTAGCAGCAGCAAGCCCAGGATCAGCTGCACTGATGCGACCGAGAACCCGCGCAACAAGTAGTTGTAGATCAAGCGCTTGGCGAAATTCATCCCATGGCCGCGCAGAAAGGGTCGGATTTGCTGCAGCGGGCTGAGGCTGGAAGGTTCGTCTGCATACACCGAGCGCATCGGCATCTCGAGCACGACTGCGCGCAGTTGACTCAGCCGAAACAGCAAGTCGGATTCGAAAAAATAGCGCGGTGCCAGGTGGTCCAGCGGCAGCGCGGCTAAGGTATGGCGATGGATCGCGGTAAAGCCATTGGTTGGATCGAACAGCTGCCAGTAGCCAGTGGATAACTTGCTCATGAACGACAGTACGGCGTTGCCGAGCAGGCGCGGTATGGGCATATTGCGCACATCGGCGACCTGAAAGAAGCGATTGCCCTTGCAGTAGTCAGCTTCTCGAGCAAGCACCGAGCGCGCCAACTGTGGGATCAAGGCGGGCTCCATTTGGCCATCGCCGTCGAGCTTGATCACCACTTCGGCGTGCGTGTGCAGCGCGGCCTTATAGCCGGTCACGACCGCGCCGCCAACGCCCTGATTGTCTGTGTGCCGCAGTACCTGAACGCGCGGATCGCTGATCTTTCGCTCAACCAGATCGCCAGTGCCCAGCGGACACGCGTCGTCGACGACGATGATCCAACCGACCTCGCAACCGATCCTGCCAATCAGATCAAGCACTCGCTCGCCGGAGCGATAGCAAGGAATGACCACGGCAATTTGTGCGCCAGCCCACGGCAGCTCAAGCGCGGCTGAGGAAAGACGGCCGGTAGCCGCCGATGAATCATTCATTGGCGATAAACCCACAGTTTGAGTAGGAAAAAGCTGATCAAGGCGAGCACCGCCTCGACTAGCGGTTTGGCGGTCATTGCCGTAACCGAATTGGCGTGAGCGGCAATCGCCACCAGCGACTGCGTGGAAATCAGGGTCAGAGCAACCCAGACCAACACGTAGCGCAGTGGCTGTACCGGCTCGCCAGCGCGGCGTGGCCCAGCGAAGGTCAGATGGCGATGGGCGAAGTAGCCCGCAACTGCTGCTATCGCTCGACTCAGCGGATTGGCCACCCCGATCGGCAACCCAGACAGCACCGCCGCGACATAAAGCCCAGAATCCAGAACCAGCAGCGAGACCCCGACGCCGAGGAATCGCCAAGCCTGAGCTGCAATCGCCGTCATTGCTTACGCTCGTGGTAGACGTTGCCGGCGGTGTCGAGATCGAGCGGTATCCGATACAGCTGCGCATCACCCTGTTGGTCGAGCAGCGTGGCCCAGCCGCTGAGCGCACTAGCCAAGGCAGGTGGACGATCGGTATCTCGACTTATTAGCTGCGCAAAACCGTGCTGGTTCAGATGGGCGCGCCAACATTGGCCACTGTTGTCGGCGTTGCATCGACCTCGCATCGCGGCAAGTTCAGGGTCATACCAAGCCGTGGTAAAGCTGCGGCCTAGGCCAGATGCGATGTAGGGATGGCCCGGATCGGCGAGGAGAATATTGGCTTCGGGCTGCATCGCTCGCGCGATCTCCACCAAGCGCAGCTCTGGTGCAACAGAGTTCTGCCATCGCTGCACGGCCTGGGGACCCATCAGCACGCGCGGCGTCAGTCCAGCACGCAGCTGCCAGTGACCGCTGCCGACGGTAGCCAAATTGACCATCACGCAAAGCGCCAGACTTCGCCGCAGCGCTGTGG
>QIMA01000301.1 GCA_003233535.1 Rhodanobacteraceae bacterium | reverse complement strand
GCTAGATCCTCCCCAGTCAACATCGTTCGATGAAAGCTAAGCGGGCATGGCGCAAATCAAGAACGCAGCCCGAAGACGCAGAATGCCACGCGCAGGCGCTCGGTAGCGTAGGAATAATGCCCTGAGGCGTGTAAGAGTTTTCCTACGCACGGGTAAGAACGGGCGCCAAAGGGGACCACCATTTGAGGGATTGGGTAGCGTAGAGGGCAGGCGCGTGTTGGGTAGCGCGCGGTCCGACCTACGTCGAACAACGACGTTAAGCGATCAGGTCGACTTGCTTGTGGGTTAGGCGCCGCTTGGAATATGCGCCGGCTCTTAATCGCCGGCAGGCCACGTCGTATGTAGGCGGCTTTGCTCGGCGAGCAGCGTGAAGCCCTGCTCGTCAACCTTGAGCCAACTCGCTGAATGATGCCAGGCGCCTAGGACTAGGCGCAGGGCAGGGCGCTCCTCGACGCTGATGGCGTGGATTGCCGGTCGGTGCGTGTGCCCGTGTATAACGACCTGCACGGCGTGCTTTGCGACTAGGCGCTGAATCTCATCGGCATCGGCGTCCATGATGGCCGAGATGCTTTGGCTGGTGTGAGCCTGGCTCTGCGCGCGGGCTTGCTGAGCGAACAGCCGGCGCTGGTCCAGGGTCTTGCTCAAGAAATCCTGTTGCCATGCGGGATTGCGCAATTGCTTACGGACGGCTTGGTACTTGACGTCTGCGAGGCATTCGCGGTCGCCGTGAATGAGCAGACATCGACGGCCAGCCACACTAACGACGCTAGGGTCGGACAACAGTTGGCCGTCAAATCGGCCCAAGTAGTCCGTACCGACGAGAAAGTCGCGATTACCGGGCAGGAAGTGGATCTTCCAGCCGCGCGCTGTATAGCCTGAAAGTAAGGTCGATATCTGACTCGCTAGCGGTTGATCGTCATCGTCGCCGATCCAGGCCTCGAGCAGATCACCGAGTATGTACAAATCGGTAATCGGGTCGTCTGCAAAGCCTGCCAAACACTGAGCCAGCATCTCGACGCCGCTAGTGGCGTCGAGATGCAGGTCAGAGATAAACAGCGTTGCCACAAGGGCGAGTGCTTATTCGGAAGTTGACGCTTTCTCGATCAGTACCGGTGTATCTGGCAGATTCTGGAACTGCACTGAGCGGGCAGTGGTTGGAATGGCCTTGATCTTCTCGACCACGTCCATGCCTTCGACCACTTTGCCGAATACGGTGTAGCCCCACGTTTGCCCGCTGGCCTTGCTGCGGTGATTCAACGAGGCGTTGTTGCCGACGTTGATGAAAAACTGCGCCGTGGCCGAATGCGGGTCGCGGGTTCGAGCCATCGCGATGGTGCCGATGTCGTTGGTTAGGCCATTGTCGGCTTCGTTTTGGATCGGGTCGCCGGTCGGGCGTGCGCTTAGATCGGAAGCGTAACCACCGCCCTGAATCATGAAGTTGCTGATGACACGGTGAAAAATCGTGCCGTTGTAGTGGCCGCGCTCGACGTAACCCAAGAAGCTTTCGACGGTCTTCGGCGCCTTGTCCGGATACAGCTCGATAACGATTGAGCCTTGGTTGGTCTTGAAGGTGACCTTGGGGTTGGCCTTGTCTTGAGCGATGGCAACGCTCGCCGACAGCGCCAGCAACAGGCTGAAAAGCACACGCATCATGGTATTTCCTCGCATTAATATGCGCAGCGAGCTGCGCTGGGACAGGTTTAGTCGTTGGCCAGAGCCTAGCCCAGGCGTGGCCAAATCGTGGACTAATCATATCAGTTCAATGATTTCATCCTGCGGTCCGCGCAGGCAGCGAGCGAGGGCAGTCAGCTGAGGGATAGCTTCGTTGCCGCTTCGGGAACGACTTAAGCGCACCGCAAGCGGGCGCGCTAGTACGTGCTGTACTGTCGGTGGAACTAGGTCGATGGACCCAAATCCGTTCAGACCTAGGCGCTTCGAGGATTCCAGGCCGTTGCTCACACTCGCCCCGATTAGCCCCTGGTAAAACGCCGCATCCCCTGCGGCTTGATCAGATTCCAGGCTCACGCTGCGCAATGAGCTAGCGCGATTGGCGCTGCTGTGGATCAGCAGTTCGTGATTTTCGGGGTCAAGCTGCGCGGAGGCGTCACTATCACTGGGTTCTGCAGATTGCTCTTGGGCATCGACGTAGATCAGGGTTCGCCAGCCGTTGCTGGGGCGCGCTTGATCTGCCGCAGCGCAGGCAATGAGGCGTAAGCGCGCGCTGCCCGGATCGCCGACCATTCCTGCATAGGCGGCGCCCTTCAGCGATGGCAGGCCCAACCGCAGAGCCAGTGGGTCCGGAAGTACACCGGATTCTTCGTGAGTCAGCCCTAAGATTTGCTCATAGTGTTTGCAAGCACCTTGAAGATCGCTGACCAGTAAGGTGACCAGATCCAATCGATAGGGGCATGCATTCTGAGTGACGACCAATGCTCTGCTCTCAGCGGTTCTCGGCTGTTGACGCTACACGAGGGACTGCCGATTGTATCTGGCCTTGCTACATCAGTTTGACTCGCACCCCGCGAGGTATGCTTTGATTCAACGACTACGTTCGTGGGTGTACGCTTTGCGATTCCCTGTTGCTAGGAGGATCTATGCGCATTGTCATTGCGATATTGCTGGTCATCGGTTTGAGCTTCGCCGTTAGTGCGAAAGCACTTGAGCGAACTGCGGCGCCCGAGGGCGTGACCGTTTATTTCATTGATTTGAAGGACGGCGATACGGTCGAGAAAAACTTGGTTGTGCGATTTGGCCTGAGCGGGATGGGCGTCGCACCAGCCGGAATCAAGCTAGACAAGACCGGGCATCACCATTTGCTGATCGATACGGATCTGCCGGAGGATTTGTCCAAGCCTCTGCTCAACGACGCGCGGCATCGGCATTTTGGCGGCGGTCAGACCGAGACTAGCGTTGAATTGACTCCGGGAACCCACACGCTGCAGTTGGTGTTGGGCGACTTTCTGCACGTGCCTTTTGACCCGCCGATCGTTAGCGAGAAGATCACGGTGACGGTGAAATAAGGGCAAAGGCTCGGCCTAAGGCGTTGGCTTTGCTATCGTTCGCGCCCCCAATACTTAAACGAGCGTTGTAATGACTGTTCGCACCCGCTTTGCGCCCAGCCCGACCGGCTTTCTTCATGTTGGTGGCGCGCGCAC
>QIMA01000309.1 GCA_003233535.1 Rhodanobacteraceae bacterium | reverse complement strand
TGGCTAGCACAAGCGGTGCGCGCGGGCATCGCCAAGCGTAGTTAGCCCGCAGCGGCGTACGATCAGTGCGCGCTGTTCGATTACGCCCTTCGGAATCGCACACTTGGCAACCTGACTGCAAGCAACCCCACCATAAATCAGCGGTTTAGCGACATACCCGCTGGTGGCACGGGATCTGCAACGTGGTCGGCCTAGCCTGAATCGAATTCCCTCATGGAAGCCATCGGTCGCCAGTTTCGACTGGCCCTACGAACCCTACTACGCACGCCCAGCTTCACCCTTGCGGTGGTGCTTACGCTTGGCTTGGGCATCGGTGCGGCCAGCGTGGTGCTTAGCACCACCTACGCGGTGCAGCTAAAGGCGCTGCAATTTCCCAACTCCGAAAGGCTGGTGCATCTGGCCCAAGTCGGCGAGCGGGAAACGCGTATAGCGCCCGTTCGACTGCGCCAATGGCGTGAGCGCAGCAAGGCCTTTGCAGCCCTGACCGGCTACTACGCCGAGCGTGTCGCCGATACGACCGGCGCGATTCCGGAGCAGATTCAGCGCGCAACCGTCACCGAAGACTTCCTCAAGGTCTGGGGCGTTGCGCCTCAGATCGGCACTGCGCAGGCCTTGCAGGGACAGCAAAGCGGCGACGATTCAGCGGTATTGATCAGCGACGCGTACTGGCAGACGCAGTTCGCTCGCGACCCCGACGTACTCAAGCGCCGCGTACGCATCGAGGACCGCAGCTTCAGCATCGTTGGTGTGATGCCGGCCGATTTCGCGTTTCCGCAGACTGACGTGCAAATCTGGTGGCCAATGCGCCCTGATCCGGCAGACGCCAATGATCGCGATCTGCAGTGGTACACCGGCGTGGCTAGGCTCAAACCTAACGTCAGTCTGGCAGCGGCCCGGGCCGAATTGTCGGCCATCCAGCGCGAGCTAGGCGAGACATACCCTGAATCCGACCGCGACCTCAGCGTCAACGCAACCGCCCTGAAGGAACACCTAGTGGGCGACGCTAGCGGCACGCTGTGGATACTGATGGCGGCCGTTGGCCTGCTGTTGCTCATTGCCTGCACAAACATTGCCGCACTGTTGGTTTCCCGGGTGGCCGAGCGCGACCATCAGGCGGCGATTCGGCAGGCCCTCGGCGCCTCGCCACGAGCAATCACCGGACAAATCGTGGCTGAAACAATCCTCATTGGCATGGCCGGCGCGGCTGTGGGTTTGTTAGTTGCAAAGCTGGGAATCTCAGCAGTAAAGGCGCTTGCCGCCGACTTACCGCGAGTAGCCGAACTGCACTTCGGTGCAGCCAGCATTGCGCTCACGCTGGCCTTAGCCACGGGTGTTGCCCTGATCTGTGCGTTGGTTCCTACTTGGCGCAGCGCACGCGGCTCACGCGGCGGCTTGCGCGCTGGTTCACGCGCATTGGTGTCTGGTCGACAGCGCCTGCAGTGGGGGCTGGTCGGTGTCCAAGTCGCGCTCACGGTCACGCTACTGGTGGCCGCCGGCCTATTGCTACGTGGTTTCGATTCGCTGTCGCGAGTGCAGCCGGGATTCGATTCCAGCGGCGTCTTGGCGCTGCGGATGAGCGGCAACTGGAAGGAAGAGGCCGATCGCGGCGCCTTGCTCGCCCGGATCGAGCGCAGCCGACTAGCGCTGGCGGCGTTGCCGCAGGTGGAATCGGCCGCAACCGCCTGGAAACTGCCCGGCACGCCCGCGCAGTTCGGCGTGGAGTTCATTGCTGACGGCGCCGGTTCGGCGGATCAGCCGCTGTCTGCGGAATGGCGCAGCGTGGCCCCGGAATACTTCAATTTGCTGCGAATTCCTATGCTTGCCGGCGACACCTGTGCGTTGGCATCAAACAACGACGACCCGCAGCTGATGGTCAATCGCCGCTTCGCTGAGCAACATTTCCCTGGCCGCTCGCCGATCGGCCAGCGCTTGAGCTGGGAGGGCGGAGGCGAACGTGGGCGGATCGTCGGTGTGGTCGGCAACGCGCGCGAAAGCGGGCTGCAGCACAGCGCAGCGCCGACCGTGTACTCATGCAACCCAGCGCCGACGCCGTTCCCTTGGTTCCTGGTTCGTGTACAAGGCGACCCGGGCACGGCCACCGCTGCTATTCGTGAACGCATCGCGCAGGTCGAACCGCTACGCGCGGTGTACGCCGTGGAAGAGCTCAGCGCGCACATCGACGGCGCCTACGCGCCAGACCGACTACGCTCAATCTTGCTCGCCGGATTCGCCGCCGCGGCACTGCTGCTCAGTTGCCTCGGCGTCTACGCCACACTCAGCTACGTGATTGGGCTCAGGCGTCGAGAAATCGGTCTGCGACTGGCACTGGGAGCGACCAGTCAGCGCACGATTGGGCTGTTTGTGGCCCAGGCGCTGCGCGTGGGCGGCGTCGCCGGGTTGATCGGTCTGGCCGCCTCGGTCGCCTTCGGCAGCACTCTCTCGGCGTGGCTCTATGGGATCAGTGCTTGGGATCCGCTGACCTATGCCGCGGTAGTGCTGTGCGTCACCGTGATGTTGTGCATCGGCGCCTTCGTACCGGCCTTGCAGGCAGCCCGTATTGCGCCGATCAGTGCGCTGCAGGACGACTAGCGACGCTCATCCAGCCTGCTCAAGTGCTGCTATCGTAGAGCGCTCGCGAGTGGAGCGTCACGATGGCCTCAGCGCCCAAAACCTTGCCCACCGACGTCGATCCGCAAGAATTCATCGCCGAGGTCGAACACCCACAAAAACGTGCCGATGCGCTGCGTTTGCTGCAGATCATGGGTGAAGTTACCGGCGAGAAAGCACGCATGTGGGGGCCGTCTATAGTCGGTTTCGGCAGCTATCACTACGTCTACGACAGTGGCCGCGAAGGCGACTGGCCAATGACCGGCTTTTCAGCGCGCAAGGCGAAGATGGTGGTCTACATCATGGCCGGCTTTACTCGTTACGAGGATCTATTGCAGCGACTGGGCAAACACAAGACCGGCTCGTCCTGCCTGTATATCAACAAGCTGGCTGACGTCGACGAGGACGTTTTGCGCGAACTGATCAGCGAATCGGCGGCGCATATACGCAGCAAGTATGAGCCTAGCCCGGATGTTTCATAAACTTCACGCGCCCTCGCTAGGCCCTTGATCGCCCAGCGACTTTTCCTCAGTCGGGTGTATGAACCACTACA
>QIMA01000446.1 GCA_003233535.1 Rhodanobacteraceae bacterium | reverse complement strand
TACGGCGCAAGAACGCCGCGTCTGCCTTCGTGATGCTCATCGTCTGCCGCTCCTTCTTTGCAAAGGCCGCAGCTTCCACGGATCAGCTCATAACCGGCAGGGGCGCCCTGGCGAGTGCACACGGCTTCGCGGCCTTCCGCCCAGCGGACGCCAACGAGACCCGCGTGTGCTGGCAGGCCGCTCTCGAGTGGCAGGGCCCCGCGGCCTTGGCGCTGACGCGGCAGAACGTGCCGACTCTGGATCGGTCGACCTACGCTTCCGCCGACGGCGCATTGGGCAAAGGCTACGTGCTCGCGGACGCCGACGATCCGCAGGTGATTCTGATGGCGACAGGCAGCGAGATCTCACTAGCGCTAAAGACTCGCACACAGCTCGCAGCGGAGGGCGTCCGCGCCCGCGTCGTCAGCATGCCCTGCTTCGAGCTCTTCGAGGCGCAGGACGAGGCCTACCGCGAGTCGGTCTTGCCCAAGGCCGTGCGCGCACGCGTGGCCGTCGAGGCGGGCATCCGCCAAGGCTGGGAGCGCTACGTCGGCCTCGACGGCGCCTACGTCACCCTCGACCGCTTCGGCGCCTCGGCGCCGGCGGAGGTGCTCTACGAGAAGCTCGGCCTCACCGCCGCCCGCGTGGTCGAAGAAGCCAAGCGCGCGCTGGAAGGCTGAGCTGCTCGACCACTGCACGCCCGCCGAGCCCTCTCGAATTGTGACTACAGGGGAACGAGCGGTCGATCGAGAACCATGCTATCGAGCCTCGAGTCCCTGGACAACTCGGACGCCTGGTTCACCGTGCCAATCACACCAAATGCATTGGCAGCGAGGAACGAGCTGATGTAATCCATCCCGAGTTCACGAGCATATCGCAGGATGCATCGCTGCAGTTCGTGCAGCTCCGCCTCGGAATACGCGTAGCCAGGCAATCCCGCAGTCCAAGGATGCGCCAGACCATCGGTCGGAGCACGCGCGACGTCCAACTTGACCGGTCCAAGCACGGGTTCGCCGCAAGTTCCCTCGAAAACCCACGCGGGGTAGCCCAGCCCATGAGAAGCATCAGCATCAGCGCTGGCGTCTGAAGCCGAACCATCCACAGGCTCGTTCCCGCCTTCTAGCGGATGGCATGCTGTGGTCTCGGCGCCTACGAGAAGCAGCATGCACATCGCCAGCCAAGGCACTGAATCACTCATTGAATACCTACCCAAAGATCATCACGTTGATCATCCTCATAGTAGTATGCAAGATATACATATCGACGATTCTGCCCTCCGTACCAAGCGCTGGCTGGCACATTGTAAGCATGCAACTCCACACGCCAACAGCTTCCTCCTATCGGTATATCGTCAATATATACGCGTTTCTTCGTATCCCATGAGGTATCTGCGCGCGATTGACCGGAACTTGGCCCGCAGGTTGACCTGACGGTCATCACGATATCTGCTCCCCCAGCCAAATTCTCTTCTGGCCAATACATCGCAACCGATAGCCGAGTGACATCGGACGGCAGTGATTGACCGCCATTGATGTAAAAGTTGACAGTGGAATTTTGACTTAGATAGAAGGCCGAAACTCGAGCACCCCAAGGCGGATCCATGCCCACAGACGTGCTGTGTGTGCCTGACGTCTCAAACACGCGTGCGCGAAACCGACCGTTTCCATAGGTTGGATCGAATCCTTGGTTGAGCGGAATCGATCCCGATTCCGCCTTGCGATCGCCCATGAGCAAAATTTGGGAAATAGTGAATCCTGGGTCATTGATAAATCCAGTTCCATAGTATCCGAGGGTCGAGCCGTTGGTGAGCCACCAATCACGAATGTCGACTGCTGCACCAGCAATTATCGGCTGTGCGAAACTTGTTCCGATTCCAATGTAGTCGTACATGTTAGCGGCATCAGGCAACAAGACTTGCGCACCCACAGCTGTTGTGTCTATAACACTCCTAGTGCTTCCCAGGTACGGCGTTCCGCCGCGACTCGAATATGATCCAATTGATGCAGACTGAATATTTGCGTAGGTGGTATACGGTGAAGTAACCGCAGACTCATCCATTAGCCCTCCGACTGCAATGGAGTATGCTGCCGCAGCAGGGTCAGTGACCTTGCAAGACGTACCAGAGTTCCCGAAGTTTCCCGCAGCCTGCACCCAAAGCATGTCATGCACCTGGCCAGCGTAGTCAACAGCTTGGGACACATCGGTCTCGCCTCCGCACGCCTCAGCATCACTCGCGGGCGAGAACATCGAGGAACTTACAATGTCAGTTCCGCTCAAAACGAATCGATCAATGGCTTTCAAGTAGGCTTGAGCTCTATTCGCTGTCACGAGCGTCAGTCTTGCCGCACGGGAGGATCCGCTTCTTGGATTACTGTATGTCGGGCTTCCCGGAGCCTGACCTGTCGCAATCTGGGCGACTGCAGTCCCATGACGTGTGTCAACGATAAAGGGATCAACTCCAGGTAGAAGAGGCGCATCGAGATTGCTCACCCATGTGCAGTTCGATGGTGTGCATTGCCATCGTTCAGAAACACGCGCATCGCCAAGTGATTCGAAATCGTCCTGAAACGAGTAGTCGAAGACGCCCAGTGAGATAGCTAGCGTTGGGTTTGGACTCGCTCCAGTGTTCCCAGTTACTATGAATTGATCGAGCTGGGCGGCGCGCACGGCATCCCAGCCATGGATCGCCAACTGTTGGAGCTGTCTGTTCCCAGATATGCGCCGCACCGCAGGAACACTCGCAAGGGACTCGAGTTGGTCTCTTCGGATCCGCACCAGGACAGCGTTGGCAGCTGCAGCCTGAGATAGCACCTCAGCGCCGAAGCTCCTGAAGACCTCGATCGAGGGACGCTGGTTGAGTCGGATGATAGCCAATCGCTCCGCAGCGATTCTCCTGCGCAGGGCGCGTATCCCGGTAGTCGATAGCGGGGGTGACGCGACTGCCATTTCTGCTCGTACCTCTTGCATTACTGGCCGACGGTCCACCGGCGTGTTCAGTGCGACGATCGCCTCCACGAGTTCGCCCGGTGATCCGATGAGAAGATCTGGGTCGAGCTTTGTGGATGCGCCGTGCATCCTTGCAGTAGCTAGCGCTGCGCTAGAAATTCGCGAGCGCTCTCCGGCAGTCACGGAGTCTGTCTCGTCGTGCGTCACATCTAGCTGCACGGTAGCGAAGACCATGGTAGTTGAGGAAGC
>QIMA01000460.1 GCA_003233535.1 Rhodanobacteraceae bacterium | reverse complement strand
GACCGTGTCGGTAGGCGTTCGTCGCTTAGCCCAGCTAGTCACCATCGGCGCGGCCACCTGACGCTCAGGCGCCGCAACGAACTGCTGCGGCGTCGACTTAGCCCGGCTGTTTCATGAACTCGCGCGATCATCGCGCGAGTTCATGAAATATCAGCGCTAGCCAAGCCCCAATAAGCTAACCTACCGGTCTTTGCAGCCGGACTCGCCCATATTGGAACAGCGCATGTACGAACGGATCTGCTTTGTCGCTAGCCGCATCCCCACTGCCCAACAAGCACTGGAGACGCTGACTTCGCGCTACGGCAATTGCTCTGCCGACGAGGCTCAAGCAATCGTGGCGTTAGGCGGTGACGGCTTCATGCTGCAGACGCTGCATCGACACATGCGCTTCCGACTGCCCGTGTTCGGCATGAAGTTGGGTACGGTGGGTTTTCTGATGAATCTCTATCACCCCAACGATCTGCTCAAGCGGATGGACAATGCGGTGCGCACGGCGCTGACGCCGCTGAAAATGATCGCGCATACCGAGTCCGGCGGGACCATGCAGTCGCTGGCCGTCAACGAAGTATCGCTACTGCGACAAAATAAGCAGGCAGCCAAACTAAAGGTGATGGTCGATGGCGTGGTGCGGGTCGAAGAGCTGGTCTGCGACGGCATCTTGCTGGCTACGCCGGTGGGCAGCACAGCCTATAATTTGTCGGCTCACGGCCCCATTCTGCCGCTGAACTCCGACGTGCTGGCGCTAACTCCGATCAGCCCCTTCCGACCGCGTCGCTGGCGCGGAGCCTTGGTACCCAAGGGTGCGGAAGTACGCCTGGAAGTGCTCGATCACTACAAGCGTCCGGTGAGCGCCACGGCCGACGCCAACGAAGTACGCGATGTCATTGACGTGACCATCAAAGGCTCGCCGGCAGACAACATCACGCTATTGTTTGATCCCGAACACAATCTTGAAGAGCGCATCCTCAGTGAGCAGTTCGCCTTCTGATTTAGAGCCATCTGCAGCAACCGACCTCGACCCGTTAAGCAAACTGGTCGTGGGCATATCTTCGCGTGCGCTATTTGATCTGGACCAGGCCCATCAGGTTTACGAATACCAGGGGTTGGACGCCTACACGCAGTATCAGCTGGCTCATGAAGAGCAAGTTTTAAAGCCAGGAATAGCATTCGAATTAGTCCGTAAGCTTCTGAACCTCAACAACTTAAGCGTAGACTCGCCGCACGTCGAGGTGATCTTGCTATCGCGTAACTCGGGTGACTCCGGGCTGCGTATATTCAACTCCATCGAACACTATGAGCTGGACATAGTCCGCGCCGCATTCACCAACGGCGCGCCGCCCTATCAGTACCTCGACCCCTTCGGCGGGCATCTATTCCTGTCCGCGCATGGCGAAGACGTGCGATTAGCGCTGGAGGCTGGATTCGCCGCGGCAACCATCTTGCCAAGCACCAGTAAAGCCGGTCACCGCGAACAGCTGCGCATCGCATTCGACGGCGACGCCGTGCTGTTTTCCGATGAGTCGGAGCGGATCAGTCACGAGCAGGGTTTGGCCGCATTCAGCGCCAACGAGCGCGAGTTGGCCAACACCGCGCTGTCTGGCGGGCCGTTCAAGGCCGTCTTGCATACCCTGCATCAGATCCAAAGCGCACTACCAGCGGAACAATCACCGATTCGCACCGCCCTGGTCACTGCGCGCTCGGCGCCAGCGCACAAACGGGTGATTTTGACTTTGCGACAGTGGGGTGTGCGTATCGACGAGGCACTGTTTTTGGGCGGGCGTGACAAGGGTCCGTTCCTAGCCGCATTCGGTGCAGACATTTTCTTCGACGACCAGCAGCGCAACTGCGAAGCCGCCGCCGCTCACGTCACCACTGGACACGTCCCGCATGGCGTCGCCAACCGCTAGTACTAGCAAGCAGGGTTTCACCGAGCGCGGCCATCAGGTCACGCGCTTGGAGGCCTTCGTAGACGCCGCCTTCGCCTTCGCGGTGACCCTGTTGGTGATCTCCTTCGACGATATTCCCAGCAACGCCGAAGAACTCATCAGCGCGTTCAAGACCGTCCCCGCTTTCGCCGCCAGCTTTGCCATGGTCGCGATGTTCTGGTACGCCCACAACACCTGGAGTCGGCGTTATGGCTTGGACGACGGCGTATCGATTTGGCTCAGTCTGCTGCTGGTATTCCTAATTCTGGTGTATGTCTTTCCGCTGCGCTTGTTGTTTGCCAGTTTTTTCGCCTTGGCGACACAGGGCTGGCTGCCCAGCGACTACCAAATTCAATCGATAGACGACCTGCGGCTGATGTTTATCACCTATGCCTGCAGTTTTATCAGCCTGTGTGGAGTCACCGCGCTGCACTATCGGCGCGCCAGACGCTGTGCCGATGCACTGAACTTGAACCGCTACGAGCGAACCCAAACGCTGGCGGCGGAACTGCACTTCTGGCTGATGGCGGCGATCGGGTTGATCAGTCTGATTTTGGCCATTCTACTCAACGAGGATTGGCCCGGAGCCGCACAGGGCGCACCTGGCATGGTCTATTTCATGCTGTGGACAACCGAGACTGTCGCCGGCCGCATCGCGCGCAATCGCGCTGCGTAGACGGCTCCCCTTGCCGAAGCCGTCCTGTGGCGCGGAGAGATACTGGCTGAGCACGACGGCAGCCTCATCACTGATCTCAGCGCGCTGTTAACCAGCGATCCCCACGGCGTCATAGCCCGACTCAAAGCCACCGAGCAGAGCGACTATCGGATTGACGAAAAGCGCAGTCTGGCGCTGGCCGGCGCTTCGCGTGTATATCCTGACAACGCTGAATTCGAAGCCCTAATTACGCTCAGCGGCCCAGGCGAAGGACCGGTGATGCAGCAGGTCGCTGCCGATCCACGCAGCATCAGCCTGCGCCAGCGCTGGAGCTTCATGCGCTTACCGCACAGCGGCTACACGTCACGTGCCTACCATCCGGCTTCCGGCGGCTACAGCATCAGCCGGCGGACATGGACTTGATGGATCTGCGGGTTAACGCGATCACCTAGACCCATCGCGCCACCCGCGGCTGGTCCTATGGCGGTATTGGATGTGCCGTTGTTGGTGGAGGCTGGGAGTGGCGGCAATTGGGATGCGGCGCATTAGCCCGGAGTTTCATGAACTCGCGCGATGATCGCACAGGACATTGATTGTCCAGTG
>QIMA01000534.1 GCA_003233535.1 Rhodanobacteraceae bacterium | reverse complement strand
ACTGCAGGCAGCCTTGGAGCGGTGGAAGGGGGTGCCAGAGGGCGAAACGCCGCGAATCATCGACCTGCGCGAACAGGAGTCGGACTGGGAGCGGACGCTGGACGCGCTGGAGGGTCTGGTCGCGCAGGCACCGAGTCCGGCAAAGGCGCAAAGATCCAGCCGATTGCGGCTGCAGATAGAGCCACTGACGGACTATTACGATCACCATTTTCGAGTCGAGCTGATCCGGGTCCCGCTGCTGCGTTCCGGTCGTGAGGGCAAAGCGGTTCGAGTGCGGTCGGCGAGTGCGATCAATTCGGCATTGGCTAGTTGGCCCGCCGAAAGTCAAGCGGCGGCGATTCTGCGCGCCGCCCTGCTGGATCAGAGCCGCAACCGCTACGACGACATCGACCATGTGACGGGCGAGCCGGCCAGCTATACGCTCAAGGCCGCAATCGGCTATGCCGACGTGGTGGACGGCAACGGTGACTCGATGGCCAGGGCAAATTGAAGCTAAGCCTGGATGCGCCCTTTGATCTCGATGAGCCGGTGAGCTGGTATAAAAATGAGAACACTTGGTATCGTTTCGAGCCCAACCCACAGCAGCGATTGCTGCATGGGCTGCTGGAGCAGCCGAAGCGCCTTCCGGCCAGTGCACTTGAGCGTCTCACCCAAGTCGCTCAGGCGCTGCAGCCGTGGGCGGAGCTGGCGCTAGACGACAGTGCAGGCGCAAGCAAGATCGGCACTCGCAGCGAGACTCATTTGCTGATGGAATGGCACGATGGAGCGATCTTGCTGCAGCCACGAGTGCGTCCGCTGGGGCTCGATCACGGCCCCTACGCCAGCCCCGGCCAGGGTGCAGTTCAGCTGCTGGGCAGCATCGACGGCCTACCGACGATGACCGATCGCGATCTGGCCGCCGAGCGCGCGCAGGCCCATCAGCTGCTGGAGCAACTACACCTGCCAGCGGACATGGTGGACGAAACGGAGCCCGAACTGCTGCTGGACGGCGAGCAAGCGCTGGAGCTGCTGGCGCGAATCGAGCGGCTGCAGCCACGCCCGATCGTGGCCTGGCCCAAGGGCGGCGCGCGCCAGGTGCTGCGCGGCGGCCCGCTGCAGTTGGAACTGGCCAGTGGGCGCGACTGGATCGGTGTAGACGGCGACATGCAGCTCGCCGACGGCAGCACCCTGGCGCTCAATCGCCTGCTTACCCTGATCCGAGCCGGAGACAGCCGCTTCGTGCGTCTGGATGACGCGCGGCTGTTGCAGTTGGATGCCCAACTGCGCGCGCAGCTGCAGCAGCTGGCGCCCTTGGCGGACGCGCAGGGCAAGCTCCAGCTACACCCACTCGCCGCGCCGACCCTGGCCCACGCGTTGGGCGATGCCGAGGTCGTGCAGGGCGACGCGCTGCAAAAGCTGCTCGGTAAACGCGCGGCTGCCTTCGCCCTGCAGGCGCGCGTACCTGCAACGCTGCAAGCGGAGTTGCGCGACTATCAGCTCGAGGGTTTCCGCTGGTTGATGAGAATGGCGCAGTGGGGCGCTGGGGCCCGTCTGGCTGACGATATGGGTCTGGGCAAGACCGTGCAAACCCTCGCCTTGCTGTGCGAACGCGCCAAGCTCGGCCCGGCATTGATCGTCGCTCCAACGTCAGTACTTGGCAACTGGACTGCCGAGGCGCATCGGTTTGCGCCTACCCTGCAGGTCCATCGCTACGAGCAGAGCAGCGATCGAGCCGCGTTGCTGCAGACCCTGGGCGAAGGCGATCTGTTGTTGGTCAGCTACACCCTGTTGGCGCTGGATGGTGACTCCCTTTCCGGCCATCGCTTTGCCACCGTGGTGCTCGATGAGGCCCAGGCGATCAAGAATCCGGACACCCAAAGAGCGCGCGCCGCGTGCGCCCTGAATGGCCAGATGCGCGTCGCCCTGACCGGCACGCCGATCGAGAATCACCTGGGCGAGCTGTGGAGCCTGATGCACTTCCTCAACCCCGGCTTGCTAGGTAGCGAAGGCGCATTCAGTAAACGCTTTCGGGGCCCGATCGAGCGCGCAGCAGACGCTGCGCCCGCGGCCCGCGCCAGCCTGCGCCAGTTGATCAGCGGTTTCGTGCTGCGCCGGCTCAAGGCACAGGTGCTGCAGGAACTGCCTGCGCGCACCGAAGTCACGTTGCGGATTGAGCCCGGGGAAGAAGAGGGCCGATTGCAGCAGGCGATGCGCCTGCAGGCGATCGAGCGCATCGCCCAGGCGAAGGCAGCGCCCACCGGCAGTAAGCGCTTCAACATTCTTGCCGAGCTAACCCGGCTGCGTCGCGGCGCCTGTCACCCGCAGCTGTATGCGCCGGAGCTCAAGCTGGGCAGCGCCAAGCTCGACCACCTGCTCGAACTACTGCTGGAGCTGCGCGACAACCATCATCGCGCCCTGGTGTTCAGCCAGTTTGTCGACTACTTGACCCTGGTACGAAAGCGCCTGGAGCAGGCGGGCCTGAGCTATCAGTATCTGGATGGCAGAACTCCCTCGGGTAAACGTGCAGGCATCGTCGCGGCATTTCAGCAGGGGGCAGGCGACTGTTTTTTACTCAGTCTGAAGGCCGGCGGCAGCGGCCTGAATCTGACCGCAGCCGATTACGTCATCCACCTCGATCCGTGGTGGAATCCGGCAGTCGAGCAACAGGCCAGCGACCGCGCCCATCGGATCGGACAGACCCGACCAGTGACCGTGTATCGCCTGGTGTTGGCCGACTCCATCGAAGAACGCATCCTGGCCCTGCACGGCGCCAAGCGCGAGCTGATGGACAGCGTGCTGGCCGAGGCCGATGGCGGCGGCAGCTTGAGCGAAGAGGATCTGCTGGCGTTGATAGCAACCGGATGAAGTGCCGCGCTCAATAGGAGAGTACCGCTAGCGCATGGAGCGCGGGCGTCCCGCCCGCATGCGTTCGGACCGAGAATCGTATATAAGTCCGACCAAGCGGGGGCTCAGACTGCATTGAGCTGTAGGTTGCGGTGCAACAGTATTGACAATCGCCATGCCTGAGAGCAGTGTTTGTATATCTAATGCATACACATGGAAACGGCGACATGCGTGACGCAGCAATCAACTTACGAGCGCTGCCTGAGCAGCGAGACCTGATTGATCAGGCCGCTCAGCTGTTGGGTAAGAATCGCTCCGACTTCATGCTCGAAGCGGCCTGCGAACGTGCGCAGACGGTGCTGTTGGATCAAGTCCTGTTTACGCTTGATGCCGATAGCTTCAAGCAATTCACCGCTTTGCTCGACGCAGAAGTAGGTCCCAATCCGGGGCTCGAACGCTTGCTGGCGGTGAAGGCGCCTTGGAGCACGGAAACGGCATGAGCCTGCGGCTCAACGCACCGCAAGCGCTCGCTACCCACCATGTACTGGACGAATTTGATTGCCCTGCAAGCAGTCTGAACGATTGGCTCAAGCGGCGGGCCGTATCGATCCAACTGAGTGGTGCCAGTCGCAGCTTTGTAGTCGCCGATCAGAACGGTGTCGTCTATGGCTACTACGCGCTGGCGGCCGGTGCTGTCTGCCATCAAGTGGCAACCGGCAGTGTCCGCCGCAACATGCCAGATCCCATACCCGTTATGGTTCTGGGCCGACTCGCAGTCGACAATCGGGCGCAGGGAAACAAGGTGGGCGCGGCGTTGCTGCGAGACGCAGTCAGCAG
>QIMA01000195.1 GCA_003233535.1 Rhodanobacteraceae bacterium | reverse complement strand
CGGTCGAGGAGTGCATCGACCAGCGACTTGCGTTTGAACAGGTCGTACCACTCGGAATAATCGAGGTTTAATGCGGTGAATATTGTTATGCGGACTCTCGTCCCTGAGAGCCTAGCGTTTGCCCTATTTTGAACGTTATTTTCTCCGCATAAAGGAGCGAGTTGCCAGAGAGGCAATCAGCTTGTCGGTCGCGCGGAAGCGCCCCGACCGCAGTTTGGGTGCAGTGACCGCGTCAAGTGCCTCGAGCTTGATAGACGGATCAACGCGAGTGTACATCTCGGTGGTCTGCATATTGGCGTGACCCAGCCACAGCGAGACTTTCCGCAGGTCTTTGGTAGCTTCGAGGACGATCAAGGCGCAACTGTGCCTCAGGACGTGGGGAGATATACGTTTCGTCGCCAACGATGGACAGCGCTTCGTTGCCGTGCGCGCGTGTTTCTCCAGAATGTACTCGAACCCGGCACGGGTCATAGGCCCGCGCCGGGCGTTGACAAAGAGCTCTGGCACCGCAAGCGATCCACGCACAGCCAACCACGCTCGCAACGCCCCGACCGTCTGCTTCCATAACGGCAGAGAACGTTCCCTGCGTCCTTTCCCATGCACGAGAATGCTAGCGTGAGGTTGTAGCGACAAGTCCTCGAGCCGAAGACCGGTGAGTTCAGACACACGCAAGCCAGCGGCGAAGCACAAGTGCAGCATAGCCCGATCGCGGATACCGGCCCAGTCGACGGGTCTAGGTGCATCAAGAAGCGCTTGGATCTCCTCTGTCGTGAGGTGGCGTACCAGGCGCGTTTCAGTTTTCTTCATCGGAATAGCAAGGACTCTCTGGATCTGCTCCAAGGCCGATGGGACGCGATACTCCAAAAAGTGCATGAACGACTTGATCGCTGCAAGACGCACATTGCGGGTGCTGGCGGTGTTTGCGCGTGAGATCTCCAGATCGTTGAGGAAGCCGGTCACCAAACGGGCATCGATCTGTTCAAGTGCCAGTCGGGATGGCGAGACCTTCAGGCGTTTACTGGCATAGTTCAGTAGCAGCTTGAAGGCGTAGGCGTAGGAGTCACAGGTATTGACACTGGCTTGGCGTTCGAGAATGAGGCGCTCTTGAAAGAACGCGCTCACATGCGGGGCAAGGGCGGTCATGGCGTGTCTCCCGTAACGTATGCTTCGCAGCGCCCGGCGATACTTCGCATGAGTTCGGGAACCGCTTCGAGGTACCAGTACGTGAGTGCCACTTTGCTGTGCCCCAGATAGGTCGAAAGCATCAACATATGCTGGGTAATATGATCGCGCCCGTCTGGACAAGTCTGTAACGCCCGAACTGCAAATGCGTGCCTCAGTGAATGGGGTGTAGGCCGGTGTTGCCCACGTCCGTGCGGTAATCCCATCTTGGTAACAACAGTTCGGAATGCGGTATCAACGTCCGCGCTCAGTAGCGGCTTGCGTCGCAGCGAGATGAAAACGTGATCGTCGAAAGGGGCATAAGGACATCGTTGCTGCAAATACCGTTCGAGGCCGGCTCGAGCGGTGTCATGCAAGGGAACCAGTCGGTTCTTGTGGAACTTCGTAGCGCGGATCACCAGCCCGTCCGGCGTGATGTCATCGTATCTCAACCGAATGGCCTCGCAAACGCGTAATCCCGTACAGGCCAGCAGTGCGAAGAACGTACTGTAAGTCTGCCGACGCAAGGTGCGGTACCCTGACTGCGCGGCCAGTTGGATGATCCGGCCAATCTGTTCGTCGGAGAGGATGTAAGGCGACGGTCGGGGCCGATGCTCACTGCCGAAGATCACGGGCGGTATCTCATGACGCTCGTCTTCTGCCTGGAGATACCGAGCGAAGCGGATAACGTCTCCCAGTCGTCGGGCTCGTTGCCGTAGCGAAGGTGACTGCCGTGCCCACTCGATGGCGGTGTGTACGCTCAGGTAGCACTGACCTTGAGCATCCGAATAGGTGGCGAAACTTCTGAGGTGAATGCTGGCCTGCTTGAGGGAAAATCCGGCAGCTTGGCGTATCGACAGGTAGGACTGTACGGCGCGGGCTAACATGACGGCACCTCCGGCCAGGGTTGCGCAATCTGCTGCAATGCGGTGACATCGATCTTGGCGTAGATTTGCGTGGTCTCGATGCAGCGGTGTCGCAGCAGCGCCGAAATGTCCTGCAGCGATGCCCCTTGCCGGAGCATCGAGCTGGCGATGGAATGGCGCAGCAGGTGCGCCGCGCCTCGGCCCGGTCGTTTGATCCGAGCTCGACGTAGGGCGCGTGCGACGAGAACCGAAACGGCTTGGTGTGATGCCAGCGCGCGGAAAGGAGCGCGAGAGCGCAGAAACAGCACATCGGTGTGAGCGCAAGGCCGACCTCCTTGCACGTACGACACGATCGCCTCGCCTACCTCCTGAGTGAGCGGCAGCCGCGTCAGACGATGGCTCTTTCCACTGACATGAATCCACGCGCCCTTCCAGTCGATGTCGTGCAGACGAAGTTGCACGATATCGCCAGCGCGCAGTCCGAGGCGGGCGAGCAGGAGCAGAATGGCTCGGTCACGCTTGCCCATAGGCGAGGACAGGTCGCAAGAGTCAAGCAGGCATTCCACGTCCTCCGGTGGCAGGTATCGTGGCAGTGAAGTCAGGCGCCAGTGTGCCAGCACGGGAATGGCACCCAGCAGGCTGGCGCGACACCGGCCTTCGGCGATCAGAAACCGGAGGAACATCCGCAGCGCTGTCGTGCAATGCTTGGCCCTCGCCCATCCCGTACTACGACTTTGCTCCAGGACGAAGTTGCGCAGGCGTCGGGCATCCAATGTGCTCGGGTCCTCGCCAAAGCGGCGGATGAGCTCTCCGATGGGTATGCCGTAGTTATAGAGTGTTTGTTCCGAGGTGCCTCGGTTCTCGCGCATCCACGCACAGAAAGACTGCAACAACAGTGGTTGCGGATCGGCTGGCTCGGACTTTCGGACAGCCGGTTTATCAATACCCTGCAACTGTCTCAAGAACAGTCGTGCGCCTGTCGAAATATTCACCGGGTGGGCATGAGAATACCGACCGCAGCGGCATCGCCTGAGATGATCGCCGAAGCGTTTAAGTGCCTCATCGTCCAGCTCACCTATGGATAGGTTGTTTCTGCCTGCCCAATGCGCAAGGTGTTCAGCTGACCGAATGTGTCGACGAGCTGAGATCTGAGCGTATCCGTTTTGAAGCA
>QIMA01000383.1 GCA_003233535.1 Rhodanobacteraceae bacterium | reverse complement strand
GCAAGATCTGTTGGATCGAGTGTGGGGCCTAGGCGTGCCGGTGGATGCGCTGGCGTACTGGCTGCGCGGCAGTCGCCTACCTGGATCTGGGCGAGTCAGTCTGGACCAGCAGGCGCGTCTGCAGCAGGTACAGCAGAGAGGTTGGACGGTCGACTACCTGCGCTGGCAAGACGCCGGTCATCAGTTGCCCGCATTGCCGACCAAGGTGTATGCCAGCAGCGGCAAGCGTTGGGTGCGCATCGTCGTTCAGCGTTGGCAGCAGTTGGATGGCTAACCTCACTGCGGGCGGTGATCGCGAGCGGCCGCCTTGGCAGCGCTGGCTGAGTCCGGCCAAGCTCAACCTCGGTCTGCGCATCCTGGGCCGTCGAGCCGACGGCTATCACCTGCTGCAGACCGTTTTTCAGCTGATTGATTTGAATGATGTGATCCACCTGCGTGTGCGTGCAGACGGGCAGATACGACGCGTCTCTGAGCTGCCTCGGGTCGCCGCAGCAGACGACTTGGCGGTGCGAGCGGCCACAACCCTACAGAAACACGCAGGCTGTCCGCTAGGCGTCGATTTGCACGTGAGCAAGCACATACCCATGGGTGCGGGTCTGGGCGGCGGCAGCTCAAACGCCGGTACCGTGCTGCGTGCGCTCAATCGGCTTTGGCAACTGCACCTTTCTAGCGCTGATCTCGCCCAGATCGGCGCCACACTGGGTGCTGACGTAGCCGTTTTTGCGCACGGCTGCTGTGCAGTGGGTGAGGGGGTTGGCGATGTAATCACTCCGATAAAGCTTCCAGATCGACGTTTTTTGGTTGTCTGTGCGCCAGTTCATGTGCCTACCGCGTCAATTTTTAGCGATCAGCGATTGACAAGGGACAGCTTGCCTTCGACAATTGTCGGCTTGTTGTCGGACGAGGGTTGGGGCAACGACTGCGAGACCGTGGTAACTGAGCGGTTTCCGGACGTCGCCGCCGTGCTCGCTTGGATGCGGGCTGAAGGGCCCGCGCAGGTTACAGGTACGGGAGCCGCTGTCTACGCGCAGATTGCTGAGCTAGCGATCGCCGAGGCCAGACTGGCTCGCTTACCATTGGCTTGGCACGGCTGGTTGGTGAACAGCATCGACACGGCTCCAGAAGGTGCCGACGACATCAGTTTTACGGTTGGGACGTCGCCAAGTTGGTAAGGCACAGGGTTTTGATCCCTGCATTCCCAGGTTCGAGTCCTGGCGTCCCAGCCATTTTGAATTTGCGTAAGCGGGCTAAACATTGGTGGTCCAGCAGTGATTCCATCGCGAGCTAAGAGAGTTGCTCGATCGGTCCGTGAAACGCCTGGGCTGACTTTGTTTAGCGGTAGCGCCAACCAGCTCTTGGCTAGCTCGATTGCTGAGTCGCTCGGTGTACCGCTGGGTAAAGCCTTGATTGGTCGTTTCAGTGACGGTGAGACGCAGGTCGAAATTGAAGAGAATGTCCGCCGTCAGGATGTTTACGTAGTGCAGCCAACCTGTGCGCCGACTGCCGAGAACTTCATGGAGTTATTGGCGTTGATTGATGCCCTGAAGCGAGCTTCGGCGGCGAGCGTCACCGCGGTGATCCCGTACTTTGGCTACGCTCGTCAGGATCGCCGTACGCGTTCGGCGCGCGTGCCAATTACCGCAAAAGTCGCGGCGAAGATTATTAGCACTGTCGGCACTGACCGGGTTCTAACCGTCGACCTGCACGCGGATCAGATTCAAGGTTTTTTCGATATTCCGCTGGATAATGTGTACGCCTCGCCGGTGCTCCTGGCCGACATCTGGCGTCACCATTCGAGCAGTGAGTTGGTTGTCGTTAGTCCCGATGTAGGCGGTGTGGTGCGCGCCCGAGCTATCGCCAAGCGCCTGGATAACGCCGACTTGGCGATCATTGATAAGCGTCGTCCACGGGCTAACGAGTCCGAAGTGATGAATATCATTGGTGACGTCGAGAACAAGACCTGCTTGCTGGTCGATGACATTGTCGATACGGCTGGGACTTTGTGTAAGGCCGCTGGTGCATTGAAAGAGCGAGGCGCGCTTAGCGTGCACGCCTACTGTGTGCATCCAGTGCTTTCAGGCAAAGCGATAAGCAACATCGAAAACTCGGCGATGGATACGTTGGTCGTGACCGACACCATCCCGTTGAGCGAGGAGGCAAGCTACTGCAGCCGCATACGTGTGCTTAGCGTAGCGGATATGCTGGCGGAAACGCTGCGTCGGATCGCCTTTGGTGAATCGGTGAGTTCGCTTTACGTCGATTAGATCCGTCGATTCGAAGGCTCCGCTCCGCCGAGCCCGGATTGATACTTGCCCCTACTGGTCGCGGTAGGGGTTTTTAGTCCACCGCAAGGTGGATTTTTTAGGCAGCAGCTTGCTGTTGCCGTGTTTGATAAAGGAAATACCATGGCTACTACTCATCAGGTGCCGGTCCAATTCCGCGAAGACTCAGGGAAAGGTGCGAGCCGCCGCCTGCGTCGTGCGGAAATGGTCCCGGCCATTGTTTACGGCGGTGATTTGCCGCCGCGTTCGCTGCAAATGACCCAGAAACTGGCGTACTTGAACTCCACCAAGGAATGGTTCTATACCAGCGTGCTGGAACTGACCGTTGATGGTGACGTGCAGCGTGCAGTTTTGCGCGACATCCAGCGTCATCCGTACAAGAAGCGCGTGATGCACCTGGATTTCCAGCGCATCAGCGACACCGAGACCTTGCGTCTGCGTGTACCGCTGCATTTCTTGAACCAAGACGGTTCGCCTGCCGGTAAGACCGCCGGCTGCGTAATCTTGCATGAGCTCAACGATGTCGAAATCGAGTGCTTGCCGAAGGATCTGCCTGAGTTCCTTGAGGTTGATTTGGCTGAGCTCGTAGTCGGCGGTGTGGTCCATCTGTCCGAAGTCGTGCTGCCGGAAGGCGTGATCATCCCTGAGCTGGACCTGGGCAAGGAACACGACGTCACGATAGTCTCGGCGAAGATGGGCGCGGCTGAGAAGGAAGTCGATACCGAAGAAGGCGAAGACGAAGGCGAAGGCTCAGGCGCAGACGCCGAGAGCTAGCCCGGATGTTTCATGAACTCGCGCAATGATCGCGCAGGACATTGGTCGTCCAGTGATTTTTCTTCAGGAGCGGTGTAGTGGTTCATACACCCGACTGAGGAAAAATCGCTGGGCGATCAAGGGCCTAGCGAGGGCGCGTGAAGTTTA
>QIMA01000357.1 GCA_003233535.1 Rhodanobacteraceae bacterium | reverse complement strand
GGCCGAGCCAGCTCAGAATCCCGTGGCGCATAAAGCTGTGCAATAAGCTGCTCTGGTTCCAACCGCACCCACTGCTCTGGATCTTGCGATAGGTCAAAAACAGCGATCTTGTTGGCTTGCCCGGGGTGTTTTCCCAGCGGCAATACTGTCGCCAGACAGCCGCGTTCGGCTGCATAGCGCCCCGAGACGTGAACAACGGGAGTAGCAGGATCAAAGCGAAGCAGATCCCGAGCAACACGCTTGTCAGCCATGCGTCTCGCCCAGGCATACAGTTTGGGCTGCTTGGCCTGCACCAACTGGGCCAGAGCAATCGTCGCCTGCACATCGCTAATCGCGTCATGCGCACGCGGCTGTGGCAAATTGTTAGCCGTTACTAGATGCTCGAGCTTAAAGCTGGGGCGACCATCGTCTCGCCGTGGCCAATGGATGCCTTCGGGTCTGAGCGCATAGGTGAGCCTGACCACATCCAGCAAGTCAAAGCGCTGATTGCCGTTCTGCCATTCGCGAGCGTAAGGGTCGAGCAACTCGCGCCACAGCAAATGGCGCACGAACTCATCGTCAAAACGGATAACGTTGTAGCCGGCACTAGTGGTTTCAGGCCGAGCTAGCTGCGCCAGCAGTTGATCGGCGAAGTGGCGTTGAGTCACGCCATCGCGAGCACACTGCTGTGGAGTCAAGCCAGTGACTAGGCAGGCTTGTGGATTGGGTAAGCAATACCAGGGTGGCTGGCAATACATGGACTGCGGCGCTTCAATCGGCTCCAGCGCCAAGTTGGTCCTACACCAAGCCACCTGGGCGATCGGATCAACCGCCGAATCGGTACCAAAGGTTTCTAAGTCGTACCACAGCAGCGAGGGTTCAACGCCGGACATGTTCAATCCCGACGCGAAATTGCGAAGATGGTCATTTCATCCGGCCTGAGCGATTGGTGGTTTGGATTCGCCGTCACCCACGACCTCTAACTGCGGCAGCAGTTGATGCAGGGTAGGGCGAGGCCGTCCGATGTAGTAACCCTGGAGGAAATCGACTCCGCATTCGCGCAGCGCGTCCAGGACCTCGGGTTTGTCGACGTATTCGGCAACTGTCCGTTTACCAACGGAATGGGCAATGTTGTTAATCGCGCTGACTACCGCCTTGTCGACCGGATCACTCAGCAGGCCTTGAGTAAAGCTGCCGTCGATCTTCAAGTAGTCCACTGCCAAATGCCTCAGATGAGTGAACGAGGAGAAACCGCAGCCAAAATCATCCAGGGCGAAGCGACATCCCAAAGAACGGAGCTGAGTGATCAATTCGCGGGCCTCATTAAGGTTAGTCACCGCTTTCGTCTCGGTCACCTCAAATGTGACCATGGCCGGCTCAACGTTGTACTCGATCAACTTGTCAGTGACGTATTCGCCGATGCCGTTGCCACCCAGCGACTGCGCGGACAGATTGATCGATAGGCCGATTTGTTCGCCAGCAGCATTGGCTTCTTTGAGCGCGCGGAACGATTGATCAATAACCCAGCGATCAATCTCTAACATCATGTTGTAGCGCTCGGCAGTCGGCAAGAATGCATTCGGGGCGACAAACTCGCCCTCAGCGCTGCGCATGCGCAGCAGCACTTCATAGTAGATCTTGCGGCCGACGTTCTTGCGCAGGTAGCGATTCCAAATCGCGCCGTCCTGCTGTGGCAGATGCTCGTAGTCCACCGCCATCGCCGGCATGATCGGCTGGAAGCAGAGCACAAACAAATTGTGCTTGAGTGCCTCTTCCAGACGCGCTGACCAGTTCAACTCGACGTCCATGCTGGCGCGTTCGTCGTTGTCGGCGCTGTAAACATGAATCTGGTTGCGGCCCAAATTCTTCGCGATATGGCAGGCAATATCGGCGTTGGCCATCACGTCACTGGGCGACATCACCGTGCGGTCCATTAACGCCACACCTACGCTGGCGGTAATCCGATAGCTCTTTTCGCCGTAGCTAAAGACCTCGTTACATAACGATTTACGGAACTCATCGGCAATAACCGAGATGTCACCACCGCCGACATTACGCAATATCAACGCGTATTCGTCGCCGCCCATTCGCGCCAGCGAGTCGGACTGGCGCAATCGGCTCTTCAGGCGCCGACTGCACTCGACTAAGAGTTGGTCACCGGCGCTGTGGCCCGCAGTATCGTTAATGTACTTAAAGCGATCTATGTCGACGAAAAGCAGCAGAGATTGCTGATCTGAACGGCGCAGGCGCTGTACTTCTTGCTGCAAGGCTAGCTCGAAATGACCGCGATTATGTAGCTTGGTCAGCGAGTCATGGCTGGCCGCCCAGCGCAATTCTTCTTCCAAGATTCGCCGCTGCGAAACGTCGCGGAAAGCGACCACAGCGCCTTCACGAAGTCCATCAATATCCAGCGGGTAGACCGTGCACTCGACTGGAATCGCGTAACCGTTCTGATGCCAGAACACCGTTTGCCAGGCAGAGACTTGATTACCGTTGTGATAGCACTGACTGAGAAAGCAAGCCTGCCGAGGAATGCGCGTGCCGTCCTCAAAGGCATAGTGAATTAGCGTTGCTGCATTCTTGGACTGCACGTCCGCATCCAGCGGATAGCCAAGCAGATCTAGTGCCGCCGGATTGATGAACTGAATATTGCCGCGCGAATCGACCCCGTAAACGCCCTCGCCAACCGAGTTCAAGATGCCGTGCAAACGTAGCCGCTCGTTATCGATCGCCATCCGATCGAGCACCGTGCGCGACAGCGAGCGCAACCGAGCTAGGAACAACTCGCGCGCTTCGGACTTGAACATGCACTCCACGGCGCCGGCGCTGAGCGACTCAGTAATCACCCGATCCGAGTAGGTGCCGGTAATGATCGAGCTCAAAATGGTCGACGTGCTCGGGTTATCGCGCAGCTTTCGGACTAGTTCTGCGCCGTTTTCGCCTGGCATGAAGTAGTCAACGATGGCGATATCGAAAGGTTGCTCCAGCGCCTTTTTGTAGCCCTCTTCAGCGTTCGAGGCAACTTCTGTCTTGAAGCCCTCATTGGTAAGCAGACGTCTAAAGGCCACCCGTACCGTGGGCGAATCGTCGACGAAGAGCACGCTCAGTTGGGTCTGTGTCTTGTCACTGACTTCTTCTTCGACCTCCACGGTCGGATTCAGGAGCTTTGACAGCGCCTGCGGCGCGTCCGAATAGTCGCTCCAAAGGAGTAGGGCGGTTGCCGTGCGT
>QIMA01000552.1 GCA_003233535.1 Rhodanobacteraceae bacterium | reverse complement strand
GTAGTGGTTCATACACCCGACTGAGGAAAAATCGCTGGGCGATCAAGGGCCTAGCGAGGGCGCGTGAAGTTCATGAAATATCCGGGCTAGTTCTCGAAGCCGTCCTCAAAAACGAAGCTGTGGTCGATCTCCTCACCAATGCCGTCGATGAATTCCGGGTTGGTGCCGGCTGGATCCAGGTAGGGGCGCATGCAGGTTGTCGCCAGCGGTGGGCTGGTGCTGCAACCAGCGCCTACGCCAGCGCCCTCGTACGAGTGAAACAGGGCGCCGTACTCGTCATCAAGCTGTGCGGTGCTGGCACCGCAGAAGGACGCGCCGCCGCTGAGTACGCCGACTAGCCGTTTCTGCGCGTTATACAGCGGTGAGCCGGACGAGCCTGGTTCGGTGACCCCGCTTACTACGGTGCTCGGTTGTGGTACCGGAATGTTCGGCAACACCGGTGGCGAGTTGCCCGGATTGGCGCCCGCCCAAAAGGTAGTCCAATGTACGTTTGACGCAGCGGCGATGTTACCAACTTGCATATCACGATCGAGGGAGGTGATGCGCTTTTCGTCCACGCTGGGGTGGTGGATGCTGGCGCAAAGACCTTCGGCAATGCTTGGGTCGGGCATTAGCGGTGGCGACAGGCAGTTTTCTACGCCGCTGCCGGTTTCGCGTCTATCCCAGCCGGCCCAATACAAGTCCAGGTCAGGTTCATTGGGCGCGCTAAGTTCCAGTAGTTCCCAATCTGAGCGGGTGTTGGCCGCGCCACCGCCGTCGAACGGATTATTTGTGGCTGCTAGTACCGCGACGCCCGTGGAGGTGCTGCTCGGACGCGGAATCGCCATCCCGCTGGCCGCTGAACCCGGCGTACGGCAATCCGCGTTTTCGTAGCGCCAATACACCAGCACCGATGCAATATTGGCGGCGCTGTTGCCGCAGTGTGTTGCCGTAGCGAAGAGCATGCGCCGATCATTATTGGTGTTGTTGACCAACGAACCGGTGCAGACGTCCGAGCCGTTGCGCGTATAGGCCCCGACTGAGCCCCGCGGCAGATTCCAGCTGTCGGAATTACCCAGGCAAGCAACGTCCATATTGCATGAACCGGCCTTGGCCTGTCGGTTGACTGCGCCAAAGCCCCGGTAACCCTGCGAAATACGGCTGAGCTCAAGGCGCACTTTGTCGATATCCGCGGTTGCGACCTGAAGCTCAATCATCGCTTCTGAACCGGCCAGGATCGGCGTCCAGAGCTGTCCAGTGACGGCGTGATCGGCGTCGGTGTATGGCCCTACTTGCTGTAGGCCGTCAGGACGGTAGATGTTTAGCGTAGCCGACGTCGGCAGCCAGAACTGGGTGAAACCAAAGTTCAAATGCGCGGTTTCAGCGCTGGTGCTCACGCGCATTTGCCATACCGACAGACCATCCGACCCGTGCTTCCATTGCCCGGCGGTCATCGGCGTCCAACTGCCGTCTGTGCCAATCGCGAAGCGCCAACCGCCGTTGCGAGATTTGCTGTCGGTAAGCGCATCTTCGGCAGCCAGCGCGGTGAGGTCCAACGCAGGCAAGCTCTCGCCAGTGACAGACTCAAATATACCCGGGCCAAGCGGTGCGACTACAGGCTTGGCCCCCTCATTTGCATGGGCAATACTGCCCAACAACATACTGCCCAACAACATATGGCCACACAACAATCGTTTGAACATGAGCTGAAACTCCGGATCAGTTGGATTGAGCCTGAGCCCCGACGGTTGTCCGGTCAAGGGCGGATTCGCCAAATTTGCTACTCGCCGGTCAAACGAGTGCTTCGCGCAATGCTCGCCGCGAGCATGGGCATGAAAGCAATCACCAATGTCGCCGCCTCCGCTTGCGGCAAATTCAAGCCAATCGACAACAATCAACGCCAAAATAGAGTTCACGGCAGCAGATGCTGCCGTGAACTCGCGAACTCAGTACTTAATATTGCACTGCGTCCCCCAGCCATATTTGGCAAAGTACATGCGCGACCCGAACGTCGATCCAGCAAGGGCGTCGACGCGAAAACGAATGTCGTCGGCGTCGTTGCCCATCCACAGCGTGCGCTGCGAGTTTGCCCACAAGCGCATCACGTACAGCGAGCCCTGCGGCACGTAGTACTGAGCACGGTGGGTTCCCCAACTGCCGGTGGTCGGCGAAGCCTTGAGCCAGCCGCGGAATCTTGTCGTGCCAGAGCACGACCTGACCAGAGCACGCCCGAACCGCGCGCCTCCATCTTCGTCCTCGTCGGCATAGTAAGTGATGAGGCCGCCACCGAAGTTGTAATGCGGACCCGCATGCTGACTTGAGCCCTCGTTACTGCCGTTGGTGTTGCCGGCCCACTGGTGATGCCACTGTGTGTTGCTGGACGAAGTAGTCGAAGTCGCCACTAACCCACAGTAGGTCGAGTTGTGAAAAAACTCGGTCCATGGATTGAAGCCGTTGGTGTTCAGCGATGGCGCTGGACAACTCACTTTCGCCTCAGTGCTTGGTGCAAACGACTGCGTATCCACCCCGGCCTTAAATGGCGGCACCGCGCGCTCAGCCGATGCCAAGCTCTGGCCCTTTTCGATCGCGAGCGTAACTTGTTCCGGCACGCTTGTGCCTTTGGGAACGACCGCTGCAAACAGAGCAAGCGGGTTGTCGAAGCGCTCTAACAGGCTGTCGGCAACATTTCCGGAGGCCAACACCTCCATTGTCGCCGAACCTTCGTCGCTGGCGCAGAAAATGTAGCGGTCACCCCAGTCGGTGTTGATCACGGCGATTGTGTCGTTCCCACACGGTTGGTCGTTCAATTTGGCCATCTGCGCTGAATCGAACGTCGGTAGTTCGGAATCCTGTAGCTCGGTTGCGTCAAACCGCTCGGCAACCGTGGCGGCCTGCGCCGCCACGCTGGACAGGATCAAACTTGAAACTACTGCAACGGCAATTGCTGTGCGTGTCATCGTATTACTCCTCAAAAGTTCGGGTTTAGCTCCGCGACGCCGAGCCGATTGATCGGGACTGGAGGTCGGGTGCAGTGTGAAGGAACGTAATAGGGAGGTGAAAACGACAGACCGAACGGTCAACACGGCACATTTTGTACTGAATTGTGAACTGCGTACGCAGGGCAGCCGTGCGAGACGGAGCAGGCAAGCGGCGGCGCCTGGTCTGATAGCGAAGTCGCCGAGCCTGGATCGAGAACCGCATTCATGAACTGGCAGACATCTACGCCGTCGGCATTGATGCCTAT
>QIMA01000582.1 GCA_003233535.1 Rhodanobacteraceae bacterium | reverse complement strand
CCAGCGGCATGTGATAGTGCGTCCCGCTCGGATCCAGCTGCTGCAGAAAGTACAGACGTTCTTGGGCAAACGATGCCGGCGCTGGCAGTTGGCGATCCGCTTCGCGCACCAGCACTGGCGCATCGGAAGGCAAACCGCTGCTTTGTGCCGCGTCGACGGCAACCGCCATCTGCCGCAGGTCCGACGCATCAAACAAAGCCTGCAGGGACACCGGTCTGGCCCACATGCTGGCGATCAGCGCCTGTAGTCGCACCAGCAGCAACGAATGTCCGCCCAAGTCGAAAAAGTTCGCGTCGGTACTGATGTCATCGGACTCGCTAGCGAACAGCTGCGCCCATAAAGCGACGAGTATTCGCTCCGTCGTGCTCGTTGGCCCAACGCGCTTGCCGGTGGCCGCTGTGGGCTCCGGCAAGGCCTTGCGGTCAAGTTTGCCGTTGGCCGTCAGCGGCCAAGCATCGACCGCCAGCAGGTGCGTCGGCACCATGTAGTCGGGCAGAGCCTGGCGCAGTGCAGCGCGGGTTTGGGCAGACCAATCCGCCGCCGCGTTGGGACACACTGCGTAGCCGATCAAGATTTCTGCAGCGCCTTCGCTGCGCACCGCGACCAGAGCAGCGTCAACGCCCGGCTGAACGCTCAGATGATGCTCAATCTCACCCAACTCGACGCGGTAGCCGCGAATCTTGACCTGCTCATCGAGACGACCGATGTATTCCAAACAGCCGTCAGCGCGCACCCGAGCTTGGTCGCCGCTGCGGTACCAGCGCCGACCGTCGCGTTCAATAAAGCGCTCGGCCGTTTGCTCGGGCGCGCCCAAATAGCCTCGCGCCAAGCCTGGTCCACTGAGGTACAGCTCGCCCGCCAACCCCTCGCGCAGCGGCGCACCGTGGCGATCAAAAACCTGCACCAGCGCGCCTAACAGCGGGCGACCGATGTGCGGGCTGCCGCTTTCAATCCGCGCCGCAGTGGCGTCGACGCAGGCTTCCGTGGGTCCGTAGACGTTTAGCGCACCGGCGCCGGGCTTGCTCGCGTGCGTCGCGATCTGTGCCCACAAATCCGCTGAAATCGCTTCGCCACCGATTAGCAGCGCCGGTAGTCGGCGGTTCCCCGCATTTGCAGCTGCCAGCAGCAGTTCGACCTGGCGTGGCGTGCAGTCCAGAACGTCAATGCGCTGATCCTGCAGGAACTCTAGTAGCGCTTCAGGATCGCGTCGACGCTCTTCGCTCAGCACGTGCAGGCTACCGCCGCGACTGAGTTGCAGCAGTCCCTGTATCGACGCATCGAAAGCGCACGGTGCGTTCCATGCCCAGCGCGGACTTTGGCTTGCACCGATTGCTTCCAGCTCCGCCTGCAGACCGCGATCCAGATGCAGCAGACTGCCGTGCTCGACCATCACCCCTTTGGGCGTGCCGCTGGAACCGGAGGTGTAGATCACGTAGGCGAGCTGACTGGGGTCGTTGACGGCGCTGAGCGGTACTGCGGTCGGCAGAGTTGCCAACAAATCGACCAGCTCTGGCTGGTCGATCGCTACAGCCTGATAGCCAGCGGCTTGCAGTGTCGTTGCATGAGCCAGCAGACACGCCAATTCCGCATCGGTCGCCATCTGCGCAATACGCGCCGCTGGCTGCAGCGGATCCAACGGTACGTAGGCGGCACCGGCCTTCCACGTCGCCAAGATCGCCACCGCCCAGTCCACGCTGCGCGGAAAACACAAGCCTACGCGCGACCCCGTGCCTACGCCTTGCGCGATCAGCCAGTGCGCCAGCTGATTTGCTCGGCGCTCGAGATCCGCATAGCTCAGCTGTGTGGACTGATCGGCCAGTGCCAGCGCATCTGGGGTCCGCCGTGCTTGTTCTGCAATCGCTACATGCAGGCACGCCGAATCTGGCAACGGCAGAGTTTCCGGCAGTTGCAACGGTGCCGGAACCAACTCAGGCAACGGACACTCCGTCGCCTCGGCAGCGAAGGCCTGCAGCATCTGCGCTAGATCATCGCCCAGCTGTTCGATACGTTGGCTATCGAACAGATCGGTGCTGTAAGTCCATTCCAGCAGCAAATGATCAGTCTGCACGCTGACGTGCAGCCCCAGATCAAACTTCGCCGTGGTTTCTTCGTGAGCCAGCGGCATCACACTCAATTCTGCCAGCGGCGTGGCTTGTTCCGACTGCGGCATGTCCAGGCTGAGCATCAGCTGGAACAGCGGCGTCTGACCGGCACGGCGTGGCGGATTCAACCGCTCAACGATCTGCTCAAAACCCACGGCTTGGTGTTCCTGTGCATCCAGGTTCACCGCCTTCACCTGATCGATCAGCGCTCCCAGCGTCTGCGCCTGCGCGCTGTCCACGCGCAGCACCAACGTGTTCACGAAACAGCCCACCAGCGATTCCAGCGACGGGTGCAGACGGTTCATCACCGGCGTGCCCAGCACGATGTCGGTCTGATTCGACCAGCGGCTCAGCACCAGCACGTAGGCGGCGTGGATCAGCATAAACAGCGTCGTCCGCTCGCTGCGTGCGCGCTGTTGCAGACCGCTTAACACGCCACTATTGACGACCGAACGCCGCACCGCCCCGCGAAAGCTGGAGCGTTCCGGTCGCGGCCGGTCGGTGGGCAGCGCGTGCACCACCGGCAAATCGGCCAACTGCCGCTCCCAGTAGGCCATCTGCGCCGCATAGCTATCGGTCTGCGTCCAACTCCGCTGCCAGTGCGCATAGTCGGAATAACGTAGAGGCAACTCGGTCAGTGTCTGGCCGGCGTATATCTGTGCAAACTCCTCGCCCAGCAGCTCAAACGACCAGCCGTCGGCGGCAATATGGTGCACGCACAGCGCCAGCACAGTGCTTTCAGCGCCCTCGACAATCAAGCGCGCACGCAGCAGCAGATCGCTACTAAGGTCAAATGCCTCGCTAAAGGTGCGCTCCATCGAATCGGCGAGTACTGAGGCCTGTCGCTCTATCGGCAGGTCGCGTATGTCGTCCACCGCCAAGCTCAACACCTGGACAGACGGTTGAGTCCAAACGCCAGCCGCTTCTCCGCGCTCGAAAAACACCGAACGCAGCGGCTCATGCCGCTCGACCAACTGCCGCAGCGCGCTCTGTAGCCAGCGGCATGTGATAGTGCGTCCCGCTCGGATCCAGCTGCTGCAGAAAGTACAGACGTTCTTGGGCAAACGATGCCGGCGCTGGCAGTTGAGGGGTCTCTAGCCGTACCAAGCAAGGCGCCGCATCGCCGAATAATGAGTGTGCCCCTGCGCCACTCAACAGCCCCGCTATGATTTGCTCGCGGTGAGCTTCAACGTAAGCTGCGAGATCACCGTCAATGGCGCCCTTGGGTGCAGTTGCCTTCAGACGCCCGTCCTCGACGCGAAACTTCACCCCAGACTCTGCCGCCCGGATTAAGAACTCTTCGACCACCCTGCCCCCGCACCCCAATTACAAAACGATGACCGACGAGCCCCAATAAATGCATAATGCAACTATGTCATCACGTATTGTAATATTACCTGTAATTACTGTGAAAGGTGAACCATATTTGCAATACAGAGGATCGGCCTGCCACGGGGTCGACATTTCGGAGATGCCGGCGTCAGCCTCATGTGTGTCCGGACGACCGACTAGCGCCAGCGCTAGTTTGCGATGCAGCCGGAGTGACTGGTGTAGTACCTGAGGCACGGTACGCCGAGTTATCCGCAACTTGGGTTAGCGCAAGCGGCACTCTGAGTAGAATTTGCAGCCTACGCCTCCCCGGCTAACACCGGGATACGCAATCGGACCCGAGTTCCGGACCCTGGACCATGGTGCGTTCGGGTGCCAAACGCGGCAGATCTGGCATCTCGGTGAAGTCCCAGCGCAAATTCAATACCCAGCGCGCTTAGACGCCTACGCGGACGCTCTCTGAGCCCAGCTAACGGATCATTGAGTCGCTCGCGATGCCCGTCCCTGGCGTCGATCAGCAAGCGCAGATCATCTAGCCCGGATACTTCATGAACCTTCTGCTGCGGCCGCCCCCGCTCTAGAATGGAAGCTAGGCGCGCCGTGGCGCGGCAGCACGCTCGCCTTGCAGCTATGGGATTGACCGACCACGAACCAAGGGCGTCGGCATCCAGATGCTGAGGCGCTGCGCTCACCATTTACTCGCCTAGCTACGGCGAGCTCGATCGTTTGGCCGCGAGACTTAGATTCCCACAGTGCTGAGCGCCTAACCCATCTTCGCCCCCAAAACTATCATCTTTAAGTTCAATGAGTTGGCGATCATCTAGGACCGGTAAGGCACGACATTGTCAAAGATCGCGCTCAGGCCGGAAGATTCGCTTGGTGACTTTGCCGGCGGTGATAAATCGGTCGCAGGCCGAGTTCGGACTT
>QIMA01000113.1 GCA_003233535.1 Rhodanobacteraceae bacterium | reverse complement strand
GACAGCGCACTCGCGCCCAAGCGTGCGCCCAGCGCGCCGATCACGGTGCACTTCCTTGCGCGCAAAAATACAGGTCTGCGCTCGGATGATGGTCCAGCGGGTGAATCTTAAAACCGCATAGATCAGGACTCACCAGATGCTTGCTGGTGTAAGCATAGAGTGGCAAGATCGCCTGATCTGCAAGCAGCAGTTGTTCAGCAGCCAAGAGCTGCTGCCCGCGCTGTTCGAGGTCGATCTCGCCGCTAGCTGAGCGAATCAATCGATCGAATGCCGGGTTGGCATAGCCCACCGCATTCAGCGGCGAATCGGTGACGAATCCCTCGAGAAAGCTGAGCGGATCGACGTAGTCTGCAACCCAGCCGGCGCGAAAGACCTGGGTGAGACGGCGGCTGCGCCGGTTACTCACAAAAACTTTCCACTCCTCGTGTCGCAACACGGTGTGCACGCCGAGCACCTCGCGCCACTGTGCAGCCACAGCCAGGGCCATCCGACGATGCGATAGACCGGTGTTGAAGCGTAGCTCGACGGTGAGCGGGTTGTCCTCGTCGTAGCCCGCTTGCGCGTAGCGCTGCCGAGCCAGATCACGCTGCTGGCCCACATCCGAGTCGTTGGCTAGCCCCGGTAGCGGTGGCACCAAACGAGCCAGAGGAAGCTCGCCGCTGGCGCTGATGAAGCGAGTCAGCACTTGCCGATCCAACGCCAAGCTCAATGCCTGACGCAGCGCTAGGTTGTCCTTGAAGGGCGGCTGGGTGAGGTTATAGCCGTAGTAGTAGCTGGCGTAGGCTGGGCCAACGCGAACCTGCTCGGCGTAGCGATCCTGCAGCCGCTGTAGCTGCCCAGGCGGCAGCGTTTCGGTCAGATGTAGCTCGCCGGCCGCATAGCGGTTCAGTTCGGCGGCTGCGTCCTCGGTAACGTGAAAGCGCACGCGTTCGACCTGCGCTGGCCGAGTGCCAGCGTAATGGGGGTTTCGTTCTAGCAGCACGTGGCTATGCGGCCGTGCCTCCAACAAGCGGTAAGCGCCGTTGTACGGGCGCTCGGTCAATGGCCCGTCGCGAAAGGGCATAGCCAATGGCAGCGCCAGCCGCGCCGCCCAATCTGGCGTTGGCCGCTCAAGCAGCGTGCATAGGGTGTGCGCATCGGGCGTGCTCACGCCGCTGAGTGATTGCGCCGCGCCGGCCAACTTCGCCTTGGCACCCTGCAGCGGTTCGAGCAAAGCGGAGTACGGTGCCAGGGTTTGCGGGTCTAGCGCCCGCTCAAGGGCAGCGGCAAAATCTGCCGAACTCAAGACTTGTCCATCGGACCAGCGTAAGTCTGGTCTGAGTTGAAAACACCAGCGTCGCCCCTGTGCGCCCACTTCGACGCTAGCGGCTGCCGCCATCACCGTTTCGCCGCGTGCGTCGATTCGGGTCAGTCCTTCGTAGAGGTCGCGCAGTATCTGATGCGCAGATAGCCCCTGTGCGCGCTGCGGATCGAGACTGTCGGGCTCCGGCCCATTGCCGCGTTCGAGCACCTGGCTGGCGTAAAGCGAGGGCGCTGCAGCTAAGCAAGCGACTGCTGCCCAGACAATCGACGGCAGCGCAGCAGTTCGGAACTTGAAAGGCATGGCGCAGACCATAGGTCATGCCGCGATGAGCGGCAATCTCGCCGTCGTTCAACTTGTGCTGTAAGCCAGTTCCGGCCCAACCGGTCTTTGCTGCGGTCTTTGCTGAAATCCACCGTTGTTGGCATGCTGCCGACGCTGCTTCGTTTCCCCTTACTCTCAGGCCTCCTTCTCCATGCCTTCCAGTGCCGGTATTCGCGTCGAAAGCCGCTCGCAGTTGCTGCAGTACCTCACCAACTCCGGTAGCCCGCGCGAGCAATGGAAAATCGGCACCGAGCATGAAAAATTTGGCTTCGATCGAAAAACCCTAGCGCCGCTGCCGTATGCGGGTGAGCGCGGCATCGAAGCGGTGCTCAAGGGCTTCATCCCGTTTGGCTGGGAACCGGTGGAAGAGAACGGCAAGTTGATCGCTCTGCTCAAAGGCGGCTGTTCTGTCACCCTGGAGCCAGCGGGTCAGCTGGAGCTGTCCGGAGCACCGCTGGAGCATCTGCATCAAACCTGCGCAGAGACCGGTTCGCATCTGCGCGAGGTTCGGCAAATCGCCGATGCGCTCGGTATTGGTTTCGTGGGCATGGGTTTCCACCCTCGCGCTCGGCGCGAGCAGATGCCGTGGATGCCCAAAGGACGCTACGGGATCATGAGTCGGTACATGCCCAAGGTGGGTAACTTGGGCTTAGACATGATGACCCGCACCTGCACCGTGCAGGTCAACCTCGATTATTCCGATGAGGCGGACATGGTGCAAAAATTCCGCGTCGGTCTCGCTCTGCAGCCGTTGGTCACCGCACTGTTCGCCAACTCGCCATTCACCGATGGCAAGCCGAACGGCTTTGTCAGCTACCGCAGCTGGATCTGGACCGATACCGATCCCGACCGCAGCGGCATGCTGCCCTTCGTGTTTGAGTCGGGTTTCGGCTTCGATCGCTACCTGGATTGGATCCTCGACGTGCCGATGTATTTCGTTTACCGCGACGGTCGCTACATCGACGTGGCTGGTCAGAGTTTCCGCGATTTTATGAACGGCAAACTGCCCGCTCTGATAGGCGAGCTACCGACCCTAAAGGATTTCGAAGATCACCTCACCACCGTCTTTCCGGAAGTGCGTCTTAAGCGCTATTTGGAAATGCGCGGCGCCGATGCCGGTCCGTGGAATCGGCTGTGCGCGCTGCCAGCTTTATGGGTCGGACTACTGTACGACCAGGAGGCTCTGGATGCGTGCAGCGATCTGATTGCACACTGGAGCACCGAGGAAATGCAGGCGCTGCGGATGGCGGTGCCCAAACAGGGAATGCACGCCAAGTTCCGCGACAGCAGCGCGCAGGAGTTGATCAAACAACTGCTGAAGATTGCCGCAGGCGGGCTCAAAAAGCGCGGTCGAGTGGACTGCGAGGGCAACGACGAGCGGGTCTTCCTAGAGCCGCTAATCGAGCTGGCACTGGCTGGCCGCACGCCAGCCGATTTCAAGCTCGACCAGTACCACGGAGCCTGGAAAGAGTCGGTCGACCCGTTGTTCAAGGACTACGCCTTTTAGGGTCACTGATATAGCCCGGATATTTCATAAACTTCACGCGCCCTCGCTAGGCCCTTGATCGCCCAGCGATTTTTCCTCAGTCGGGTGTATGAACCACTACA
>QIMA01000263.1 GCA_003233535.1 Rhodanobacteraceae bacterium | reverse complement strand
GGTGTAGTGGTTCATACACCCGACTGAGAAAAAGTCGCTGGGCGATCAAGGGCCTAGCGAGGGCGCGTGAAGTTTATGAAACTCCGGGCTAGGTTAATCAAACAGCGCGCTAAGCTCAGGCTTGAGGTAATCCTTCAAGCTCTCCGCTGCGATGTCCGCGCTCGGCGATCCGGCCGCGTAGGGAGCGACCTGATACGGTGGAAAGCTGATCTGAAAGCCGCGAATCTTGCCCAGTTCGTTTAACTGCGGCAGGTATAGCTGGAAATTTTGCGGGTCGGCGCTAGCGCCATCGGCCAGCCACTGAGCAGCCTGCGCATCGAGCGTTTCCTCGCTAGTGTCATCGTCTTCGCCCATCAGCGGTGCTAGCTCAGCCTTCAGCGCCGCTATCGACCGTTCGCTGATCGACGACCAGACAGCCTCGTCGGCAAACCAGTCGGCGATCGTCATCATCCGCTTACTCTCAACCAGATAGACGAAGGTAGCTTGCAGCGGCATAGCGTGCGCGCCGCCCTGAAATTGATAGCCGCTAGCCTCCACCGCTACCAACGCCTCGGTGCTGATCACCGTGCGCATATCCAACTCCAGCGACCACGGCGTTTCGAACTGGTAGCCTTCCGCCTTGGCAGCCTCCACTTGCCCCAGGAACTCGTCACGAGTCTGGCCGCTGTAGACAGAAACCGCGCGCAGCAGCGGCAGATAGCTGGCGTCGATATCCGGCTGGGCAATGCGCAGCTCATAGTGCTCGGTGCGCTTGGCCTCAACGTCGGCAGCATTGGCGCTGGCCTGCGCAGCGGCACCGCTGTCGGCTTGCGGCGTGGCGTTTGCCGTGGCTTCGGATCCGGATTGGCCGCACGCAGCCAATAGGCTAAGCAGCAACAACGCGCAGAGCACTTGCATCAATCACATCCTCTCAAGAGCTATGGTCAGCTAAACGCCGACTGGGGATGCACACTCTAACGTTTTCAGCCGCGCTTCGTGTGTTGCTGGTCGGCGGTTAGCAATCGGTCTTGCCGCAGTGCAGCGAGACCAATCACGTTGCGCTGCCGCTTACAGCGACTTCGCCGCGTCCTTGAGCTCGGCAGCCTTGTCGGTCTGCTCCCAAGAGAACGCAGTAAAGCTGCTGCCGTCGGCGTTCTTGATGACTTTCGGCTTGCGCCCAAAGTGACCGTAGGCGGCCGTGGCTTGGTACATCGGGTGAATCAGATCCAGCATCTGCATGATGCCGTAAGGGCGCAGATCGAAGTGTGCGCGAATCAGTTTCTCGATCGCCTCATCGGCGATCTTGCCGGTACCAAAGGTGGTAACCGAAATGGAGGTCGGCTCGGCTACACCAATGGCGTAGCTGACCTGAAGCTCGCAACGATCGGCCAAGCCAGCGGCAACGATGTTCTTGGCCACGTAGCGGCAGGCATAGGCAGCCGAGCGGTCGACCTTGGACGGGTCCTTACCGGAGAAGGCACCGCCACCGTGACGAGCCATGCCGCCGTAGGTGTCAACGATGATCTTGCGACCAGTCAGCCCGCAGTCACCGACCGGACCACCAATTTCGAACTTTCCGGTCGGATTGATATGCACCGCCTTCTTCGGCAGCACGTCCAGCCATTTCTTCGGCAACACCGGGCGCAATACGTATTCGTAGATCCCCTCGAAAATGTCTTTCTGCTTGATGCCCGGGTCGTGCTGCGTGGACAGCACCACGGCGTCCAGACCGGTGATCTTGCCGTTGTCATAGCGCAGGGTGACTTGGCTCTTGGCATCCGGGCGCAGCCACTGCAGCGGGCTGCCGCGCTTCTTGCGAATCTTCGCCTGCTGCTCGACCAAACGGTGCGAGTAGTAGATCGGCGCCGGCATGAACTCTGGCGCTTCGTTGCAGGCGTAGCCAAACATCAGGCCCTGATCGCCGGCGCCCTGCTGTTCGGGGCTCTTGCGATCGACGCCCTGGTTGATATCTGGGCTCTGCTTGCCGATCAGGTTCAACACGCCGCAGGTGCTGCCATCGAAACCCACCGCCGAGGAGGTGTAGCCGATATCGTTGATGACCTTGCGAACCAAGTCTTCCAGATCAACCCAGGCCGTGGTAGTGATTTCGCCGGCAACGATCGCGACGCCGGTCTTGACCATCGTTTCGCAGGCTACGCGGGCGCGTTTGTCGTGCACAAGAATCGCGTCCAGGACCGCGTCAGAAATCTGATCGGCGACTTTGTCCGGATGTCCCTCGGACACCGACTCAGAGGTGAATAGGTACGCGGTCATGAATCTATCCTTATGTCGAGATGAAGCGATGAATACTTGTACGAGGGCGCGGATGATACACGCAGGCGCGCGCTGGATCACGTCGATCCGCGCTGCTCGTTCAGGCCGACAACGAGTAGCGGGCATTCCGAGCAAGTCGACGCGGTCGAAGCTGGCGACTCTCAGCACACGGATTAACGGTGTGCGATGACCGCACTGCGCTGGCCCACATTGCGCTGCTGGCACGCACTACGGACTAGCCCGGATATTTCATAAACTTCACGCGCCCTCGCTAGGCCCTTGATCGCCCAGCGATTTTTCCTCTATCGGGTGTATGAACCACTACACTGCTCCTTCAGCAAAACGACTGGCCTACCAATGTCCTGCGCGAGCATCGCGCGAGTTCATGAAATATCCGGGCTAGTTGGACTGCTCGTCTATCGCGGCATCGGTTTGTGCCTTGCCCACCTGCAGTTGGCCTTCGATCGCTCGGGCCTGATCCATGACCTTGATTTGGTCATCCAGGACAGTTGCCACAGGTTCATCAGCCGGTGCGCTAGCCTCATCAGCACAGCCGCTGATCAGCAATATACTGGCCGCAGTGGCGACGAAAATGGCGGTTCTTAACTTCATGCCGGGCGCTCCTGTAAACGGGTTGAGAAGTGCCAGCATAGCGCCACCGGCAGGGCAGACCATGCCGGCGCGCTCAGTTTCGACCTCAGGAAAGTAGATAATCAAGGGAAGTTGAACCACAGATGACGCAGATGTACGCAAATGAAAAGCATTGGCATGTCGATAGACGATGCTTGGGTGCGCGCCACTGATCACGAGATTGAAGTTTCGTCATTCTCTCTATCCCGGATGTTTCATGAACTCGCGCGATGATCGCGCAGGACATTGGTTGTCCAGTGGTTTTTCCGCAGGAGCGGTGTAGTGGTTCATACACCCGACTGAGGAAAAATCGCTGGGCGATCAATGGACAAGCGAGGGCGCGTGAAGTTTA
>QIMA01000579.1 GCA_003233535.1 Rhodanobacteraceae bacterium | reverse complement strand
TGCGCCCGCCATTCGTTGCATCGCGCCGAACGCGCACCGAGTCGTGGTTCCTGCAGCCGACTGGTCGCGTAGAGCTGTGCAACGTGTGGGTACCCGATTCGCCCGCTGCAGTAGTCCGACAACGCCTAAACGGCGCCGCCTAGCGCACCCATATGCTGGCGATACCAGCGCAACTCGGCGATCGAATCACGAATATCAGACAGCGCCAAGTGCGAGGACTCTTTCTTAAAGCCCTTGGCAATGTCCGGTGCCCAGCGCCGTGCTAGCTCCTTAAGGGTGCTGACGTCCAGGTTTCTATAGTGGAAGTAGCGTTCCAGATCGGGCATCAGTCGCGCCATGAAGCGGCGGTCCTGGCAAATGCTGTTGCCGCACATCGGTGAGGCGCCTGCGCTGACCCATTGCGACAAGAAACTCAAAGTCGCCCGCTCTGCAGCGCCCGTATCGATTGATGAATCCAAGGTGCGCTGCCACAGACCAGAGCCGCCATGCTGATTGCGATTCCAGTCATCCATCGCTGCTAGCTGTTCGAGCGTGGCCGAAATCGCCAGCTCCGGCCCAACGGCCAACTCGTTGAGATCGCCATCGGTCACCACGGTGGCAATTTCAATGATGGCGTCGGACTGCGGGTCCAGGCCGGTCATCTCCAAGTCAATCCAAATCAGATTCGCTGCGCTGACAGCGGGCGTCGGTTGCGTAGATGAGTCGGTCATTGAGAGTCTTTATTGTTGGTATCTGCGGCCGCCTGCAGCCGACGCTGACGAAAAAAATTACTCAGCCGAGCCGAGCTTTCTTCAGCCAACACGCCAGCACTCACAGCAATCCGGTGATTGTGCAGCGAATTTCTGAGCACATCGAATGCGCTCATGTCAGCCCCCGTTTTGGGGTCAGTGGCGGCGTATACAACCCGCTGCACGCGAGCATGAATCAAAGCCCCTGCGCACATCACGCAGGGCTCCAGGGTGCAGTACAGCGTCGTGTTGATTAATCGATAGTTGCCGAGCAAGCGTCCGGCTTCGCGCAAAGCCTCGATTTCCGCATGCGCGCTCGGATCGCAATGGCCAATATTTCGGTTCCAGCCGCGGCCAACAATCTCATCACCACGGACCAAGATCGCGGCCACCGGCACCTCACCCTCCGCCTCGGCGCGCGCCGTTAGAGCCAGTGCAGCCCGCATCCAGCCCGCATCTACCTCTAGTTGAGCGGCATCGACAGGGGCATCGGTGCTAACTAACGGCTCAGCCATCAGCCCTTGTTTGGCTCCAGCACGATTTTGCCGTCGCGTTCGTCGCCAGCTGCCGCTGCAACGGCGTCCCTAATCTGATCAATGCCGTAGGTCGCTTGAATTCGCGCTTTCAGCTCGCCCTGAGCCACCTGTAGTGCCAACTCGCGGAAAACCGCGAACTGCTTCTCAGGCGTCGCCGTGCGGAACCATTGCGCCAGCCAAAACCCGCGCAGGTGCAGATCGCGAAAAACGAAGGTTGCAGGGCTAAGCATGCACGGCTCACCGCTCATGCCGCCATAGTTCACCATCGTACCGGCCTGCCCCAGGCAGCGCGCCAAGCGTTCACTAGCCATGCCGCCAACCGCGTCTATACCGAGACGAATCTTGGCTCCCGAGGTTAACTCTGCAACCCGCTCGTGTAAGTCATCACCATCAACCAGGACGTGCTCCGCGCCTGAGGCTTTCACCGCGTCGACCGCCGACTTGCGACGCACGATGTTGACCGTCTTCAGGCCTCGGCTGGCGGCGATCTGGACCAGATACCCACCGACGGCCGAGTTGGCCGCGTTTTGAATGACCCAATCCCCGGGCTGCAGATCTACAAATTCGCGCAGCATGAGCAACGCCGTCGGCGGGTTAACACTGAGCATCGATAGCTGCAGCGGATCGCCCTGCGGCGGCAACGCAATTAGGCGTTGGGCATCAGCCACCATGTGGGTGGTCCACGTTCCACTGCCGATCGGCAGCAGCACGAGCTCGCCGATTGCCCAGGCATCGGTCTGCGGGCCGAGTGTGGCAACCCGGCCGACGCCCTCATTGCCCCCGACCGCCGGCAACGGCGGCAACATCCCGTACTCGCCAGTGAGGGTGAGCACATCGGAAGGGTTAATCGGCGACGCGAGCACTTCAATAAGGACTTGACCCTCGCCCAACGACGGCAGCTCAAACTCCTTGGCTGAAATGACCTCTTGTGGAACCGGGCCACGACTGGCGTACTCGCCTCGTTTCATACTCCCTCCTGATTAAGCGCCAAGCTTCGCCTATGCTGTTTCGATACGGCGCAGTTAGCGGTTGCATGGATCTGTGTCCGCTCACCGCCAGAATCGGGTTGGCGACCCGGGCTCAGCGCCACGCTAGTGTGGTATCTCGTAAATACGTCGAAAAGCGTTTCTGCTGGACATGCTCTGAGACGAGGCGCGCGCAGGTCGTTATGGCTGCGACTGGCAACAACGTATCAGGGCGACCGGCGCGGAAACAGTGCGGGTTACTTATGGGACTCCACACTATCCACCCGCTTGCGGAAAAGGCAAGACGGTCGGTCAAGCGGCTGCCTCGCGCAATGCGGAGAGTAGCGCAGCACCGCACCAATCTCGCTCGCCGCCGGCTTCTGCTTGGCGAATTAGGGCCATCAGCTTGGCATTTACTGGAGCTTGCCGACCGAGCCGCTCCGCCAAGCGTACAACTTCGCCGTTTATCCAATCCACCTCGGTCACCCGGCCCGCTACGAGGTCCTCCCACATAGACGATCGAGCCAGTGGATCAATCATCAGCATGCGGTTGGCCAATCGGCGGAAAACCCAGTCGGGGCTGCTCAGCAGCGTTGGTAGCCAGTTTGGCGGCAGCGTAGTCAGTTTGGCGGGTCGAATACCGGCCAACTGCAGTAAACCCAATGCTTCGCACTGTGCCAGAGCAACGCAGCGCCGATAGTCCCGTTTAGATAGCTGACACTTCAGCGGCAGGTCGGATAGCGCATTCACCGGATTATTCAGATTGAGCAGCAGCTTTGCCCACTGCACCGGCAACATTTCACGGTGCAGCAGCAGCGGCAATCCGGCCCGCTCAAACAGGCTGTTCCAGACTGAAACGCCGGGATAATCCTCGACTTCCAGCGTGCCTTCAGAGCCCTGATGAAAGCGCCCGTCGCCGCGCTGAACGACATTGAAGGGCACCATCCCGGGCAAGACCGTCTGCTCAGGCAAGTGCTTGGCCAACAGGTCGGCATTGCCGATTCCGTTTTGCAGACTGATCACC
>QIMA01000201.1 GCA_003233535.1 Rhodanobacteraceae bacterium | reverse complement strand
GTCTGGTCCGCGAGTTGCTCACCCACGCGATGTTGGACTCAGAATCGATCGGCGAACGCCTACGCGCTATTGAGGCGGCCGGCACCAGCGACGACCCGCAGCTGACCGAGGCGCTGGCCGTTGCGGTGGAGAACGATCCAAACATTGCGGTGCGCATCGAGGCGCTGAATGCACTCGCCGGCAAGGCACGAAGTCCAGCGCCGAGCAATCCGGCGCTGGGCATTCGCGTATTAGGCCGCTGCTGCGGCTGAAGAGCTGAGATAACCCAGTCGATCAGCCGCGACACGCCCAGCGCTTCGACGCGGGCGGCTTCGCGTTGATCGCATCGACAAGTCTTTGCGGCAATTCAATGCTGGTACGAGTTTCCAAATCGACCAATCGGCAGCCGTCCGAAATCAGCGTGATGTCTTCGTCGGACAACACGATCAGTCTGACGTTGTTGCGGTATCGGGAGATGTTCTCGCGGCTTTCAGCGACGCTGTTGGACGACAATAGGTCCGCCGCAATGGCGGCAAGCTCGCTTCCTGACAGCTCGACTGAGCCGGTGGAGAAAGCAAGCAGACCCTTGACGTTCAATGCCCCATCGGAAGCATCAGCATCCATAGGAATCCACAGCACCTTGCCTGGCACCCGTTCGGCTTGCGATTGCGGTGCGCTGGCGCAGGATGCCATCAGCAAAGCTGCGGCAACACAGGCAACGGAAATCAGAACGCGATAACTCATTTTCTGCGGAAAATCTGTCACGTCTATCCCTCCTAACGCGTGGGTGACCCAACAGCGTACAGGCGCAGCGTCGCTAGTGCGGTGTTTCAAGCTGAAGGACAACGGCATCGCCAGCGAGCGGTGACGCAGGTCTTCGAGCCTTTCGTCACCGCTCGCCCCCGCCACCGAAGTACACTCCGTAGAAACGTTAACCACTGCCGCAGGCGAACTTAAGTGCACCCACGAAATTGCCATTTAGACGGCTATGACTTTGACCGGCTGATCCGCGTCAGCCCGGAACTGCGGCGCTTCGTGGTTGATGCCGCTTCCGGCCGGCGCAGCGTTGATTTTGCCAACCCCAAGGCGGTACGAGCGCTCAATCTTGCACTGCTACGTGCCGATTATGGGATCGACAAGTGGGCGGTTCCGCCGACTTCTCTGTGCCCACCGATTCCCGGGCGAGCCGATTATGTGCACGCGTTGGCCGACCTGCTCGCGGCCGACAACGACGGCGAAATTCCGCGCGGAGCTTCGCTACGCGCGCTGGACATTGGTGTCGGCGCCAACTGCATTTACCCGATCATTGGTCACGCCGAATACGGCTGGCAGTTTGTAGGCTCGGACTGCGATCCAGTCGCAGTCAACGCAGCGCGCGCCAACGTGGAGAGCAACAAGCGGCTGCGCGGGCATGTGGAGATCCGCCAACAGGCAGACCGCAACCAGACCTTTCAGGGGCTGGTCGGCACCAGCGAACGGTTTGATCTGTGCCTGTGCAACCCGCCCTTCTTCGGCTCAGCCGCAGAGGCTGCCGCGAGTAATCAGAGCAAGCGCGAGAAACTGAACCGTTCACGCAAGCCGCCGTCCGCGCGACGAAATTTCGGCGGCGCCGGCGGCGAACTGTGGTGTATCGGTGGCGAGGTCACTTTCATCAACAAGATGATTCGGCAAAGCGTTCCCTACGCGCAGCGCATCGTTTGGTTCAGTACGTTGGTCGCGCGCGCTGAGCATCTGCCGCGAATCCGCACCCAGCTCAGGTCCAGTGGTGCCGTTGAGGTGCAGGTCGTGGATATGGCACAGGGCAACAAGCGCAGCCGCTTTGTGGCCTGGAGTTATCTCGATGAGGCGGCGCGACGGCAGCAGCGACAGTCTCGTTCGCCTACTAACGCTGTTGCCTAGATAGAACTACTCAGCCTGTCATGACCGTAGTCGTGCAGCTATGCTCTTGGGCCCAAAACGCTGTCCAACCGCCCATGCATCTGCGCCCTGCACTCGCATTGATTCTCTGCTTGTTGGTAGCGATCGCCTCGCCAATGCCGGCGAAATCGACTGACTCAGTAGCCAATTCAAAAAGCGATCTCGCCGCTGTTGGCGTTCCTCCGACGTTCACCGGCGACCTACCTAGCCTGGCTGCGCTCAACATCCGGGACGCGCAGATTGAAGTTGTCCTGGACGGACTCGATCGACCTTGGGCGTTTGAGTTCCTCGGTCCGGAAGAAGTCCTGATCAGTGAAATCGACGGTCGCTTGCTCCGTTACCGGTTTGGCGAGCCAGCCGCTGCTGCCATCAGTGGACTACCCGCAATAGCCATCAGCCAGGAGCAAACGGGGCTTCTGGACGTGGCGGTGCATCCGCAGTTCGCAAAAAACCGCCGAATCTACTTCAGCTACTCGGTTGTTGATCCGGCGGCCAACGGCTATTACCTGACCAAAGTGTCCACCGCCGTGCTGATGAATACAGAATTGGCCGATTTGGAAACGATCGTCGAGGCTGGTCCCTACGGCTGGTCGCCCTCCAACTTCGGCGGCGCAATGGCCTTCGATCGCGAGGGCATGCTGTACGTAAGCATCGGTGACCGTTCCGAACACGACCTTTCTCAGCGCGGCGATCGACTGCAGGGCAAGATCTTAAGACTGCACGACGACGGACGCGTGCCCGACGACAACCCTTTTGTCGACAACGCCGAAATTGATGATCGGATCTATGCTCTCGGCGTGCGCAATCCACAGGGCCTGGACTTTGATTCGCGCACCGGACATCTATACGAAAGCGAACACGGGCCGCTGGGTGGTGACGAAGTCAATCGCATCGTTGCCGGCGCCAACTACGGCTGGCCGACGGTCACCTACGGTCGGACCTACGCGATGCAGAAGTTGGGCGTGGGAACGCATGCCCACCCTATGGAGCAGCCGCTGTTCTACTACCTGCCGTCAATCGCTACGTCGCCATTACTGCTTTACCGCGGAGAGATGTTCCCGGAGTGGGACGGTGATTTGCTGGTTGGGGCGCTGAAGGGCCAGCATGTCAGTTGGCTGGATCTGGACGGCGACCGCATACGCAGCGAGTACCCGATTCTGGACGAACTGAAAGGGCGCATTCGCGATCTGAAAACAGGCGCGGACGGTTCCGTGTACATCCTGACCCAAACCGGTGCGCTGCACCGCCTGTACCGTCCAACTTTGGACGACAACGCGGTCGCTCCCGCCGATTCCGCCGACCCAGCGGTAATCTACGCTTTGGTATGCGCAGGCTGCCATGACAGCGGCGCCTATCAAGC
>QIMA01000037.1 GCA_003233535.1 Rhodanobacteraceae bacterium | reverse complement strand
GACCGAGTTGCTCGGTCAAGTCCAACAGTGGCGACGCTGCCGATGGCGCGCCAGTAGATGCAAGCGCGAGACGCAATGGAATTGCCCGGGGACGCCGGGCGGCATGATGAGGGCGTGAGCGGTGGTCATGGACTGAGCATGGCGCGGTCTTGCTAGGCTGTCTGTCAGCAGATTGCTCTGCGTTGTGTAGGACGTTTCCTCGGCTGGGGTAGGGATTTTCCGAATGTCTGGGCGTTTGTGACAGTGAGTTCATTGGGGTCTACATTCACACCATCAAGATCGCTCGAGCAAGAGCGATCTACAAAATCATAGACCTGCCCAATAGGTTCGCTAAGCTTTACGCCAGTAGCGCACGCCAGCAAGGCCGTCGAAATCGGCGTCCTGGGTCCATAGCGTTGCCCCGGCTTGCTGCGCGGTCGCGTAAATGACGCTGTCGGCCAAGGGTAGCTTGTGTCGCAAGCCAAGTGCGGCGGCGCGCAGGGCTAGCGACGCGTCAAGTTCGATCACTTCACTGTGCTGCATCACCGCGACGTACTGCAGCGCCGTGGATTCATCACGCTGCTGGCTTATGCGTTTGAATACTTCGAGCAAGGTGATTGACGGCACCAGCAACGCATCAGGTTGCTCGATCACTTCGGCAAAGTGCTTGGCATTCGGGCCGTCGGCGAAATACTCAAGCCAGGCCGATGAATCGACCACATTCACGTCGATGCGCTCATACCCGATCTCCGTCGCGAGGCACCGCCGTATCGATCCCTTGCAGCGAGCCACGCAGTGACCGGCTGGAGCGCACGGGAATCATTTCGATGCGGTCTTCGAAGTGAATCACCTGCAGCTTGACTCCAGGCACGAGACCCATCGCCTTGCGCACCGCTTGCGGAATGACTACCTGGAACTTGGGTGACACGGTCACTGCATTCATACGCATCTCCTGCATCGATGCCACTATCGTATTACGAGGAGGTTATCGATACCACTCCTGCGCGCCCCGTCCAAGCGCGCAATGGTGCGGACCGATACGCAAGATCGGGGCGGATTTGTGGATCTGGGCTCACTGGGTGCTGGGGCCGCTGCGGCCGGGCGTTTTGAGCTACGGCTGGACCTTGTTGGCGGTGGTGTGGTGCTGACGCTGGTGCGCCGCTGATGTTCTTTGCCGAAGGTCAGGTACGGGTGCATTTGTATGGTCACCCGCGCGCACGATTACGTGGTGCAAGCGTTGGGTGTGCATCGCCCCGAAGGCGCGGTATTGCGGGAGGAAGCCTGGCGGAAGCCTGGGACGAGGGAAGCCTGGGACACAGGAAGCCTGGCGCAGGAAGCCTGGGAGCCTGATTGAATTCCAGGCGTTGATCGACGTGGCCTTGCCGAATAAGCGCGGGCCGAGCTCGGCGAGCTGTCGATAGATCGATATGGCAGTTCCCGCTAGTCGGCGCGTCTAGACAGAGTCCGTCTGTGTGCCACTCAGCTGCGCTTGGGCGAAACCCGCATTGTGATGTCGGCCCGAAACACCTGTTGCCCGTTCGCGTCGGTGACCCTTACCGGCATCACGACATCGCCCTCGCCAATGCTCTGGTAGTCGGTAACTTCGCAGACCGCTCGTAGGTCGGCCTTGGCCATCTTCAGGTATTGCACCGTCATACCGACCGGTATCCAGCGGAAGTCGCCGTGCAGGGAGACATCCAGGCAGGTGCCGCCGGCGAGTTCGGCTGCGTTGCACATGGCAATCGCGTGCACCGTGCCGATATGATTGAGAACGGATCGACGTTTGTTCAACACCACCTCGACTTTCCCGGGCTGTAGCGTGGCGAACACCGGTTTGATGCTGGCGAAGTAGGGCGCTTTGAAGCAAACGATCTTGGACACTAGCCAACGACCGCCACGGCTGCCGCCAAAACGGCTCCAGAGCTTCAGTATTGGGCTGCGTGAAGGCTTGTAACTCACCGATCAATCTCCTTATGAAAACATACTGGTCACGTGAGTGAGATACCGAGCGACCGTATCCAGTTCGTCCTCGCTAAATCCGTGATCCATTGCTGCGCTGACCTCGCGCAGTAGAGGCAATCCTTGTTTGAGTAGGCGCGATCCCTTGTCGGTCAGGCTCAGCCTGGACGCGCGTGAGTCTTCGCTGCACGGCGTCTTGCGGATCAAGTCGTTTTCCTGCATTCGCCGGGCTAGCCCGGTGATGGCCGAGCTGTCGAGCATGAGCGCCGCAGCCAACTCTTTCATTAGGCAGTCGTTGCGCTCGCGCAAGACCATCAAGACCGTCAGCTGAGTGGCCGATATGCCCAGCTGCTCGCGGCAACCAGCATCCATGGCCTTCATCATCGCGTGGCGAGCCTGATTGATCTGATAGATGAAGCGGCGGTTTTTCGTCATGCGAAGCAGTGTTACCGAATATAGTTGATATATCAACTATGTATTCGATCCGAAGGATACGGGACTATTTACGCCATGCTGGGGTGGCGCGAACTTCAGTAGGCTCGTTCGGCCGGTCTCGATCTCCAAGACTTATTCCGCTCGAGCCGTTTCGAGGGCGGCTTTGTCGGCACTTGGTGATGGGGGCGGCGGGCGGCGCCGCATTGGCCTGCGACTGAGCATTCGAGTCGAGCTTGACCCACGGATTTCAGAGCGTTTGCGCAGGGAGCGCTCCGCCCGACTCAGCGAGCACGCATGCGTCCAACAGCGCCCGAGCTTCGGTCACTCTAGCCCATCTTCGCCCCCAAAAAAATTATTATCTTTAAGTTCAATAAGTTAGCGACGAACTAGAATCGGTAAGGCACTACATTGTCAAAGATCGCGTTCAGGTCGGAAGGTTCGCTTGGTGATTTTGCCGGGTTTTCTGGGCAGGTTCAGTGCGGCATAGAGTGTGCTGGCTTGGGCGCTGGGGATGGCGGACTTGCGCACGTGCAAGGTGGCGTCGTCGGCGGTGTTGAAGCTGACGGTGTTGCGGTGGTGTTGCGCCAGGGTCGTGCGCAACGTGGTCCAACTGGCGTGGATGTCAGAACGCTTGAGTTGGTGGCGTAGCCATTGCACGCATTGGTAGGCGAGCACTGATATCCACAGGTGGGCTTGGCAGCGGTGCTCCAGGCGGTGATAGATCGGTCGCAGACCGAGTTCGGACTTGAGCGAGCGAAAAGGCGGCTTCGACGTCAGTGAGCTGGATGTAGGTCTGGCCACAAGGCTTCCGGTGCGAGATCGGTGGCGTTGCTGCGCAGCACGTAATGGCCGGGTAACGCGGCCTTGCTGGCGGCATCGGGTGCGTATTCGTAGCGCAGAGCGATGGCCTTTTCGGGGTCGCCGGGATCAACGTCGAGATCGATCTGGTAATGCTGGGCGACGCTGCTGTAGCGCTGCTTGAGACGGCCGATGCGTTGCCAAAGATCCCTCAACTTCTTTTGTGCGCGAGGCTTGCTCAGACCGGCGTGGATCTTGGCCAGGGCGGTTTCCAGTCGGGTACGTGCCAGCGCGGTCATCGCCGATTCCTTCTTTGCGCGCTCGGGCGAATGACAGGCTAGGCGAATATCGCCGTCCTTTTCCGCCGGGAGCTGTTGCCACTGCACCGTGGCCTGGCCTGCGGTGGTTAGGGTCTGCGGCTGGTCGAGTCGACTGCGTTGTTTACTCATCACCAGATAGCGGTAACCTTGGGCCTTCAACCAGTCCAGATTGGCTTGGCTGACGATCCCGCGATCGAGCACCACCAGGGCGCCGGGCGCTGCCTGCAGCGCGCCGAGCATCTGCGCCAGCGTGCTGTGCTCGCCGACGTTGCCGGCAAACACCTGCGAGCGGCGGACGAAGCCCTGGCCATCGAGTACCAGCGCCAGGGTCAACAGCGGCGCATCGCTACGCTTCTGCTTGGAATGGCCGCGCTGCGCCATGGGAACGGTCGTAGCCAGACCTTCAAAATAGGTGTTGGTCAGGTCGTACAGGGCGATTTGGCTGTTCAAGCCCAGCGATTCATCCAGCCGTTGGTAGATCTGCGCTTCCAGTCCCGCCTGCAGCGGCAGCAACCGATCGGCCACCTGATAGAGCCGCTTGAGCGACATCGTTGGCTATTGCAACGAAATCAACCGTTGTATCGAGTGCGGCCAGTGGATCTCCAATCTGATCCAACTTTCGCTCCCGCTCGTCGATGGCAAATAAACTGAACATCGATAGTGCTCTAACTAATTGAATACCCTATATTTTACAGCATTTCGTGGGCCGGTAGGGTTTCTAGAGATTCCCCTAGACCGGGTATTTCATAAACTTCACGCGCCCTCGCTAGGCCCTTGATCGCCCAGCAATTTTTTCTCAGTCGGGTGTATGAACCACTACACCGCTCCTTC
>QIMA01000100.1 GCA_003233535.1 Rhodanobacteraceae bacterium | reverse complement strand
GCCAGCAGTTGGCTGGTCCAAGCAAGCGTCGACTGCCGATCCTCCGACCGACTTTGGGCGTACCCGCTAAGCCGTTCAGGCGCGCCCGGATCGGCCTGCCCAGCGACGTGCATTGCCAAACCCAAGGCGTCACGCAGCCCGAGGTTAAACCCCTGCGCGCCGATGGGATGGATGGTTTGCGCGGCATTACCGACCAGCACTAGCCGATCGCTAAACAGTTGCTCTGCGAAAAGCAGTCGCAGCGGCCAAAGACTGCGCCGGCCAGGCGCCAAGATCCGGCCAAGGCGATAGCCGAATCGAGCCTGAAAAGCACTAGCAAAATCATCCCCAGAATCCATCATTCGCTCGCTCGCCTGCGCCGTAGGCAGGGTCCAAACTAGGCCCATGCGGCCATCGGGACGCGGCAACAGAGCCAACGGCCCGTCTTCGTCGAGTCGCTCAAAGGCACTGCCATGGGCCGGCCGTTCGCTGCGCACCGAACAGGAGATCAAACTCTGCTGATAATCGTGGCGGCGAGTTGGCAAGCTGGCCTGCTCGCGCAGCGCTGAGTCACTACCATCAGCGGCTACGACCAATCCAGTTTTGCGTGTAGTGCCGTCGCTAAGGCGAACGATTCGATGATCTGCCTGCACATCGCTGCCCTCAACGCTGAGTCCGGAAAGCACCTCGATGCCGCCGACCGCACGCACCCGGTTTTCGAGCGCGTTGAGCAATTTTGGCGCAGGCACGACGGCACCGAATCGCTCATGTCCGTGCTCAGCCGCATCTAGCCGCATCTGACCTAGCGAACCGCGTCTAGACACTTCAACCCGGCGTATGGGGCCGGCATCGGCATCCAGCTGCGGCCAGACGCCTAGCCGTTGCAGCGCCAATACGCTGCCCTCCGCTAGCGCTAGGTGACGGGTGTCTTCGGGATCGGCGTCGGGCAGCGATCCAGCTCGCGGCTCCACTAACGTAACGGTAGTGCCATGTTGGGCCAGCGCTAAGGCCAGAGTGTTTCCCACCAGACCTCCGCCAGCGATCAGAATCGGTCCGTGGGGACGGATTTCTTGGTCTTTATGCATCCTCCCATGATAGCGAGGAAGCGTGACGAATGTCTGGTCACGATCGGACGCGACGCCAATACCGGGCATGTTCCTGGCGGTCTTAGCCCAACCCCGAATCAGTCTCAAATTGGCGCTGAGCTTACTGCACTAACTCGAACCCGCTGCGCAAGACAGCGTCAGTGAATTGGATAAAGGGTTGATCGTCGGGCTGGTTGCCCGAGGACAAGCACCATTCCACCAGACGGCCTGAATGCTGCGGTGCCATATCTTCTACTTTCAGCACCCAGTCTCCGGTGGCCGGAACGCCCTCGAAGGCCGACATCGGCTGAGATGGCAACATTGGGCCGGCCAAGGCCGGGCCAAGAGACCGACACTGAGTCTCGTTGTTCAGCGACTCGCCATCGCGCAGCACCACCTCAACATTGGGCTTGTTGCAGCCGCTTGCAGTGGTTGGGAATCCGGGTCGATCAAGCACCACGGCGCTGCGATCTAAACGACTAAGGGTGACTTTCAAATCACCCGTGCGCGGGTGATCAATGCCCAAGGTGAGTCGCAGATTCTCTGCAATGTTGCCAGCGATACCCACTGTACTGACCAAGGTACCGTTGTCGGGAATGGCTTGATCAACGAAAAAGCACGCTTGAGCCGTTGTCGCACTCACCTCTCGCGAGACCGACTGACTGCAACCATTATCCGCTGAAACCGCAAAAGTGTAGGTTGAGTTGGGTTCCAGGGCGGTGTCGAAACGGACTTCGCTTACTAGCGTCGATTGGGTTTCCAAAACTGGCACGAAAAAGTCGTCGTCGAGGCTTGCGGAGTAGTCCGCGCCCGGAAACGATTCCCATGAAAATCGCGGATGCAAACCAATGTCGGTTTGGTCGTCCTGCGGCGTATAGACCTGTGGCGAGATCGCGGTAAGCGATGGCGTCAGCGTGAATCGAGCGTTGACCGTTTGCGATAAACCAGCGGGCAGTTGCCGACCGGTAATCGGAATATTGATCGGTCCGGCCGCCTGCGGGAAGAAGTAGACCGACATGTTGGCGGACGTCGGGTTAACCCCGACCGGCGTTAACGGGTTGGGAAAAATCCCGTTTACGACATGCGAGCCACCCATGGCGGGTGCGTCGAGAAACACCGCGTCAGCAAATCCCCCGCCAGCCTGCAGCCGAATCTGCACAAAGGCCACATTATCGGCGCAAGCAGTGGTGTTGGGAGGGATAACGGACAAGTTGAAAAACTGTGCGGACGCCGGTGCAGCGCCCAATGCCAGCGTTATCGCCAGCGCCAATCGGAAGCCGATATGATGGGAAGAATTTGCTGCCATGGCTGTCTACCTCGCGAAATACCGCAGTCGGATGAATAAAGCTCAGCCCGAGTTTCTCACATTTCGGAGACTTCAGATTCAAAACCCGTCGTAAAGCATTGAAAGTTTGTGAGCTAGTCGCAATTTTCTCGCATTTGAGCATCAGACTCTGCGAACCCGGTGGCGCTTTGCGCACGTATCTGCGGTGAATCGCGATCTGCGCGACTCTTACTCCGCGTTTGCCAAGCCGTGGCGGTTACGGTCGAAGCTGACAGGTTGACGGCCATCGCATTGGGTTCAGGGCTACTGTTCACCAAGCAGCACGTCGGCCTTTTTCGGGTTCAGTGTCGATTCCCAGTCGTCCATCAGCGCCAGCAGCATCAGCTTCTCCAACTCCTTGGGGAATTTTTCGATCAATGCTGATCGACGAACGTGCCAGTTGATATCAAAGTCCGGATCGACTTCCCAGAAGGCCTGCGAGCCAAGATCCAGCGGCCGTTGGCGAAATCGTCGATAGGCCAGCAGGCGCTCGGACAACATTACGCGCAGCGCCTTGATGCCCAGCCGGGTAGACAGGCCAATGACACCAGTAATCATCATTAGATTAGTGGGCCGTTCCATCCGCAGCCAAGCGGTGTCGACCTTGGCCATCGGTTCGCGCTCTGCCGAGTGATTGGCCTGCATCGCATCGTCCCTCAACGCCTGACACTCAAGGATGATACAAGCGAGCCGATCGAAGCCTGGATATTTCGCTCGTATGCTTGGCGAGCTAGCCCGGATATTTCATGAACTCGCGCGATGCTCGCGCAGGACATTGGTCGGCCAGTGGTTTTTCTGCAGGAGCGGTGTAGTGGTTCATACACCCGACTGAGGAAAAATCGCTGGGCGATCAAGGGCCTAGCGAGGGCGCG
>QIMA01000093.1 GCA_003233535.1 Rhodanobacteraceae bacterium | reverse complement strand
GTTTTTGATTAGACTACGGCGATACGTCAGAGGAACCAATGCCATGTTGCGCAAATTTGCCCTTAGCCTTGTTTTGATCATTGCCACCGTCGGCACCGGCGCAGCGCAAGCCCAGGATGTCGATGCCGAAGATTCCATTGCCTACCGGCAGTCGCTGTACAAGCTGATCTTCTGGAATTTCGGCACGCTCGCCGGCATGGCGCGTGAACGCATCCCCTTTGACCGCGACGAGTTTCGTCTACGAGCGCTGCGCGTATCCAATTTCAGCCGCCAGCTAGACGAAGGCTTTGCCGAGGGCACCGGCAGCGGCGCGCCGACCGATGCACGACCGGAAATCTGGACCAACCGCGAGGACTTTGATGCCAAACTGGCCGACTTCCAGCGCGAAGCGCACAAGCTGTACACGATGTCTGCTGACGCCGACGAAGCCGCGTTGAAGCAGCAGTTTTCGGCGGTCGGCGGAACCTGCAAGGGCTGTCACGACTCGTATCGGAACGATTGAGCCGCTAGGAAACTCGCCGTGACCGAGATCAGTATTCCGAGCATGCCCAACACCCTGACTGTCGGCCAGCGATTTAACGAATTCCCAGTTAGCCTGGTCCCAGATAGACGATCGCAACCACCGCACTGACGCTCGCGATCACGCAAAATGCCAAGGCCAGCAGCGACCCAGGCTGAGCCGCGTGCTCAGCGTCACCGTCTTTGTTTCCGTGCAGCATCGGACTGATCAGATTCTGCCGGCGCAGCAGCAAATACAGCAGCACCGCGATCACATGGATTCCCGACAGGATCAAAACGGCATAGAAACCGCGGTCGTGCCAACGATGGGCCAAGCGCTGCGTGGCGCTGGACACCTGATCGTGCAGCGGTCCAAACCACTCGATATCGTCGCCGTTGAAAAGGCCAGTGAGGGTCTGTAACAGCACAACCGCGAGCAGCACGATGACCGCCCAGCCGCCGAGCGGATTGTGGCCCAGCCAGCGCTGACCGTCCCCGCGCACGTAGCGCCAAACGGCTCCGGGACCGCGCAGGAACTGGCTGAACCGGGCGTAGCGAGGGCCGAAGAAACCCCAGAGAATGCGAAACAGCACCAGCGCCAGCACCGCGTAGCCGAAACGGAAGTGCCACTGCATGTCCAGCCAGCCCAGCTCAGCTGTACCGTAGGAGCCAATTAGGGCAAGCACGAGGCCCCAGTGAAAAACCCGCGTGGGCAGATCCCAGACTTTGATTTGCATCGCTATACCTACGGTTTGCTTGTGTGGTGTTTCCTGATTACGTTGAGTAAGTTCAGAACTAGCCCGGCTGTTTCATCAACTCGCGCGATGATCGCGCAGGAATTGGTAGGCCAGTGGTTTTTCACAGTGTTTTTTCAAGAAAGGGAGCGGTGTAGTGGTTCATACACCCGACTGAGGAAAAACCGCTGGGCGGTCAAGGACCTAGCGAGGGCGCGTGAAGTTTATGAAATTCCGGGCTAGTCGACGCCCAAACCGGGGACCTCGCCTAGAGCGACACCGCTGAATCCCGCAGCACTGGCGAATGCTTGGCCGCGTTCTCGGTAGTCACGAAAGGCATCGAAACTGGGCGCACCTGGGGAGAGTAGGACTACCCCGCCCCGAGCGAGCTCGCTTTCAGCCACAGTGACCGCCGCCGCAATCTCCAGAGCCTTTAGCAACTTGCAGTCTGCTATGCCCTTATTGGCAAGCAAATCGATGATCCGACCGCCATGCTCACCGATGCCAACGATCGCGCGCGGCGCCTTTTGCGCCACAGCGGCGACGAATTCGCTCCAGTCCAGGCCTCGATCAAACCCGCCAACCAGCAGCGCTACCGGCTGACCATCGAAAGCATTCAGCGCTTCTAGCGTCGCTGCCGGCGTAGTCGCAATGCTGTCGTTTACGTAACGCCTGCCGTCCACTTCACCGACCAACTGCAGTCGATGCGGCAACGGTTTGAACTCAATCAGGTGTTTGGCAAGATCGCGGGCGGCAAAGCCACAGGCCTCGACGATGGCCAGAGCCGCACAGACGTTGCTGTGGTTGTGGCGACCGTGCAAGGGCAGCGCAGACACCTCTAGCACCTGCACCGAACCATCGCAGATCCAGCCGTCGGCCGTATGCCAGCCCGAGCCGTGATTGAACAGCACTCGGCGCTCGATGTGCTGAGTACGCTTCATCAGTTCGGCGTCAGCGGCATTGAGTACCGCCACATCCGCCTTATCACCGGCCAGCACCTTCAGCTTGTCGCGGTAATAGCGCTCGACGTCGCCGTGCCAATCCAGATGTTCAGGGCTCAGATTGAGCACCACCGCAACCGCCGGCACCGCATCGCCCAGCTCAACGGTTTGAAAGCTGGATAGCTCAATCACCCACCACTCCGGCGCCGGATCGGGATCGAGCAGTTCGAGCAGCGGCATGCCGATGTTGCCCGCCAGCGCGGTGCGCTGGCCGGCGCTGCGCAGCAGGTGCGCGACCATGGCGCTGACCGTGCTCTTGCCCTTCGTGCCGGTGATGCAAATGCTGCGATCGTCGGCGTGTTCGGTGAACCAAATTCGGGTGCCGGAAATGAACCGCGAACCGCGAAATCGTGCCCAATCGCACATTTCGCCGTAGGGCGATATCCCCGGCGACTTGATAATCACCTGAAACTGCCCCAGCAGCCCGGCAGTCGGCTCCTCTGTATAAACGGTGAGCAGCGGATCGGCGCTGAAATCCCACTGCGCGGCTTCATCTGCGGTCATGATCAAAGCGACAGGCTTATCCGGCAGTCGCTGGCGCAATACCGTCAAAGCCGCTTGGCCCTCCGCGCCATAGCCCCAAATCGCGATCTTGCGTCGTGCTATGTGTTCAAAATTCATCTATTCAAGCTCTGCTGCCGTCGTTTGCCCAGGCCCCAGCGTGCTCGCCGGGCGTTTGAGTGTCAGATAGTAAGGGGTAATTCGTGAACAGGATGCTGTGACGCGCCCACCGCTGATTCATTCGCCAAGGGGCTTGGTCGGTGAATCGGCTGCGGTCCGTTTGCGTCAGGACGCAGACTCTTGAGGGGCAACCGGGGTATCAAACGCATCCTGCAGCCGCTCTGGCAACGCACTGCGGTCACCCAGCTGCAGCAGCGCCTCCAAATCCAAATCTTCCGCGGGCAGCTGCGGCAGGATGTGTTTGCTGAAGTGCGCCACCATGGCGTCTTCCGACCAGGCCGCGCGCTTGGCCAGCGTGGCCAAGGCCGCACGTGATTCACGCGCCTCGCCGACGCACTCGAAGGGCTTGTCGGCACCCCACTCCAGCAGCGCCTCAAAATCTGGAATCAGGGCCGAGGCGTCAAGCAGGTTGCGGCCGAATATTTGCACCAAAGCGGGCTTGGGCAAAAACGGCGCCAGCGCCAGGAACACGAAGTGGCACTTTGGGCACTCGCCGCACCAGCGCGAGCTGGGCTTTTCGCCGCTTAGACGGAAGTTGCGATTGCAGCTGGAGAACGCATCAAAGTAGTTCTCCAGCCGGGCAAACCGGGCGGTGACCGCCAACTCGCTGAGCGGCCGCAGCAGCGAGTAGTAACGCAGATCAGCGGCGACTTGATCACTCAACCAGCGATCAAAACTGAGCTCGAAGGCCGGACCCTTGCTCCACTGATGATTCACCGGCTTGTCGCCGTCCATCAGCGTCGGCACGCCCGCCGAGGACTCGTTCGAAAAAACCACCTCGTCGTAGCCGTAGAGCAGAGCCGCCAGTACCAAAATCGCGGAGTTGATCGCGGTGACTGGCACGTGGCCGTTGTAGGCGCCGCGCCGATTGAGCTCGATCAGCTCCGGCGCAATCTGTCGACGTAGATTCAGCGTAGGCCGCCCGCAGCGCTCTGCGCAGCGCCGAATCAGCTCAGAGTTGCCTACCCAGGCAACCGCAAAAGGCTCCTCGCGGCGCAGCAGGGTGTCGATACTGACTAGGGAGTCTTTACCGCCACCAATCGCTACGAGAGCACGCCGCGGCAGATCCAGCTTCTGCGCTGGCGCAGCTTTGTCTGACCGGGGCAGCTTGATGCGGCCGCTGAGATCAATCTCGTTGACGTAGGCAAATTCGGCCAGCCCCTGCTCATAGACCTGTTCGACTAGCTCGGCCGCCTCGCTACCGGGCATTCGGCCGGCAAACTCGATCTGCGCAGGCGCGCTGGCCTTGTAGTAGCTAGTCCCGGCCAGCCAATGCAGCATATCCAGCGCCCGCTCGACGGCCAGCGTGCGTCCCTCCGGCACCACCGGTGCGCCGGGAAAGTCGATCATCTCGGTCAGCTGCAGATCGTCCAGGGCGTAGGTCAAGCTAGCCTGCCCGTCAGCGTATTGCGCGCTAACAAAGCGAAAGCTGCGCACCTGACGTGGATCGAAATCTTCCCTCACAGCAACACCTCGTTGATTAGCGGTCGGCGGTTGTAGCGATTGGCCATCACCGCGCCGTAGGCGCCGACTTGGGCGATCAAGATCACGTCGCCTTCGACACAGGCGGGCAGTCGCCGCTCACGACCGAGCACGTCGCCGCTTTCACAGATCGGCCCGACGATCGTCACCGTCTCCGTGGCCGGCTCGTGCAATCGGCTCAAGTTGACGATCGGGTGGACCGCG
>QIMA01000249.1 GCA_003233535.1 Rhodanobacteraceae bacterium | reverse complement strand
ACGCCGACTGGCCGATCCACGGCACGCCCTCACCACCCATCTGGGTGAAGGTGTCAGTGCGCCGATCCATCCAGGTCACCATGTAGTGACAGCCTATGCCGCCCGCTGCGCGCGAGCCTTCCGGCACCACGGTGGAGGTGTTGTGCGGGCAGCCCGAGCAAAAATGTGCGGCGCGCGGGAAGTTGGCGCGCGGCAGCTTGAGCTCGTCTTCTTTGGTGCCGATCCAGCGCACCCGCTCGTCAATCCGCTCGCTGGTGTAGAAACGAGCCAAACGCTTGGAAATGATCAGCGCGATGGTCGCCGGGGTTAGCTCGGCGATGCTGGGCAGCACCCAGTTACCCTGCTCGTCGTACTTGCCGACGATGCTCGGGCGGTCGCCGTGCTCCCAGTTGTACATGTGCTCTTTCATCTGCGCTTCGATGAACGAGCGCTTCTCTTCGACCACAATGATGTCTTCGAGGCCGCCAGCAAAGGCTTTGATGCCTTCCGGCTCTAGCGGCCAGGTCATGCCCACTTTGTAGACGCGCACGCCGATATCGCGGCAGGCTTTTTCGTCCAGGCCGAGGTACTCGAGCGCCTGCAGCACGTCGAGATAGCTCTTGCCGGTGGTGACGATGCCCAGACGTGCTTTGGGCGAATCCAATACGGTGCGATCAATACCGTTGGCGCGGGCGAAGGCCATTACCGCACGCATCGCGTACTGATGCAGGCGCATTTCCTGATCCATGGGTGGATCGGGCCAGCGGATATTCAATCCACCTGGCGGCAGCGCGAAGTCGGTAGGGATGACGATGTCGAGCTGGTGCGGATCGACGTTGACGCTAGCCGAACTTTCGACGGTTTCGGCGATGGTCTTAAAGCCCACCCAACGGCCGGAGAAGCGCGACATGGCCCAACCGAGCATGCCCATGTCCAAAATATCCTGGACCCCGGCCGGGTTGAGGATCGGCATCATTGCCGAGATAAATTCGTGCTCGGACTGATGCGGCAGGGTGGACGACCTACAGGCGTGATCGTCACCAGCCAACACCAGCACGCCGCCATTTTTGCTGGTACCGGCCGCGTTGCCATGCTTGAACACGTCGCCGGACCGATCCACGCCCGGACCCTTGCCGTACCACATGCCGAAGACGCCGTCGTACTTGGCGCCCGGGAACAAATTGACCTGCTGCGTGCCCCAAACTGCGGTCGCGGCCAAGTCTTCATTCAGACCCGGCGCGAACTCGACGTGGGCCTTCTGCAGATGCTCTTTCGCGCGCCACAGCTCCAGATCCAAGCCACCCAGCGGTGAGCCGCGATAGCCAGACACAAATCCCGCCGTATTCAGATTCAGCACTTCATCGCGCAGCCGCTGCATCAGCGGCAAGCGCACCAGCGCCTGGATTCCCGACAGGTAGATCCGCCCCTCACCGCGGCTGTATTTGGACTCCAGGGTGTAGTTGGTGTCGACCTGGGGACGAGCGAAGGCGGTACTAGTGGTCATGGCGGCTCTGGTCTTGCGATAAGAATAAGCGCGTATTGTACCTGGGGAAGAGCGCAACAAAGTGCAAACGCCGGGCGGTGCGCACTCAAGCTGCCGTGAACGCAGGTTCTCGCAAAAGTCAGGCGCTGATCGATTAACGGCTGCCGAGTTGGGAGGGCTTCTGTTGAAGGCTTCCTCTCAGTCGTGGAAGGACTTTGGCAAAACGTCTTTACGCGAACTGCTTTTCGACATGGAACAGCGCGACCTGGTGCAAGTCGTCCGCACTGAGAAGGACGCCCTAGCGGTTCAAGCAGTGGTTGACTTCGCGTGCCGCGAGGAGCGACCCTGCTAATTGAGTTTCCGACTCTCTCCAGGATCGGTGAACAGATCACCGCCTACTTTGGCCCGCGCTTCATCACCGTTGCCGGTGGCCGCTGCCGGGACGTGTACCCCGATTACCTGATCGGCGTTGAAATGCGTTTGGATAATCGCCTTGCCGTCTTCGCTTTCTAAGAACCAATATGGCGGAAAAGCGGCCTGCGAGCGGCGTGCCGCAAAGTGCTCCGCATGCCGCTCAAAGTCTTCCTTTACGGTCCCGGCATCGCCGAAGTGGGTCACCGTGGTGAGTTGATCCAGGGTCACTCGCCAGGACAAATTCTGGATTTCAGGCCGGTCGCCCGAGTGCGGAATCGCTACAACTTCTATGCTTATCCCATCAATTTTGAAGCTAGCAGGCGCATCGGTAGGTGCTAGATCAACAGCGACCACGCGTTCCAGAAGTGCATCGTCGGCACCGACTTCGTCGGCAATCGCCTCAAGCGTTTGCTGCGAACCGTAGATAGGCACCTTGGGGTGCGCGCGCAGATAAGCCACCGCCGGGCCGGCGCTGAAATGGTCGCCGTGGACGTGAGAGACGAAGATCGCATCAATGCCGTCGTAAGGCGGTTCACCAGCCAGCATCGCGCTGGCCATCTCGTCGGGGACCAGCGTATAGGTGCCGTAGCTATTGCTGTAGAACGCGTCGAACAGCACCTTGGTGTCACCGCGCTCAACCAGTACGCCTTCATTGCCCAAATAGGTGGCCGTCGCTGGTGATTGATGCGCATGCAAATAGTCGGCGGCAAGCAGCAGGCCAAGTACGTATATCCAGCGATTGCGCATGATCGAGTCCTTCAGGGTCAGAGCAGGCGCTCGATACTAGCTGAGCTGCGTTGGCGGTCGGTATCCGTCGTTGGTCACTTTGAGTTTCTGCAGTTCGCAGCGCGCCCACTATGCATCGGCCTACGGCGAGGTCGAGCAGCGCTCGACACCGCCCCTGGACGTCGCAATTTCTGGCATACATAGCCACGCGCCTCGTCCTCAGCCGGAATATCGACCATGGAAACGCCTTTGCTCGTCAGTTTGCTGCTGCTCACGCTGGCCGTCGCCGGCTGCGAAGACCACGCGTCTGACAAACTCAGCACGCCCGCGATAGCGCCGCACTACGACCTTCTTATCCGCAACGGCGTGGTTTACGACGGCAGCGGCGCGGCGGGCCAAGAGCTGGATGTGGCGGTCGATGGCGATCGCGTGGTTGCGCTGCTGCCGCGCTATGCGCCGGTCAATGCCAAGGCCGAGATTGATGCGCAAGGCTTGGCGGTCGCGCCGGGCTTTATCAACGTGCTCAGCTGGGCGACGCAGTCGCTGATCGTCGACGGCCGCGGCATGAGCGACACCAAACAGGGGATCACCCTGGAGATCTTCGGCGAAGGCTGGTCGATGGGGCCGATGAATGAATCGATGAAGGCGGCGGCGCTCAAGCGCCAG
>QIMA01000190.1 GCA_003233535.1 Rhodanobacteraceae bacterium | reverse complement strand
GGCGGCGGCGCCGGTAGCAGCAACAGCTCTACGCGCTCCTCCGGCGGAAACGGTGGCGGTGTTGTCATCTTACGTGCCGGCAGTATTGTTGGTGGCGGGACCGTCAATGCCAGTGGCGCAAACGGTCAGACTGGCGGCGATGATCAAGATGGCGGTGGTGGTGCCGGCGGCGGCGGCTCGGTCCTCATCTACACTAACCCGGCCGGCCCTGCTGACATGTCGGGAATCACGGTAACTACCGCCGGTGGCATCGGTGGCGAGGGCATCAGCGGTGGCGGAGCCCGCGGCAATGGCGGCGGCGGTGGTGGCGGCTGTTTCGCCTCCTCAGCGATCTCGGGCCAACTTCCGGGCGGCATTTTGGTAGGTGGCGGCGCAGCTGGCAATTACACCGGCGATGACACGCCAGGCATCGCCGGCGAAGCCGGACGCTCGGCCTTCAGCCTGCCGGCAGTCGACAACACGCCAGGCGCACAGCCCGGCTACATTTGCGGCGACTCACTGGTGCCGGTAACCCTCGGCCACGTGCAGTTTGCGCAAATGGGCGCCGGTCGGGTGCGGGCGAACTTCACCACGACCTCGCAGGCTGGAACGCTGGGCTTCAATATCTACGGCGTGGGCTTTGAGGGTCGGCGTCTGCAGCTTACCCAGCAGCCGACCATGGCCAACGAGAGCGCGACCTTGTCGTTGGCCGACTATCAGATCGATTTCGACTCCCTGGGTTTGGTCGAATTCATGATTGAAGAAATCACCACCAAGGGCACGGGCACGTTCTACGGCCCCTACCAGTTGGCCGAGGAATACGGTGTGCGACCACAGATGCAGCAAATTGGTTGGGCGCAGATTCGCTCAGACGTGACCGCTGCGGCCAATGCCAGACAGGCACGCTTGCGCGCATTGGAAGGCGGGGTCGACGAGCTTGAAGTACGTGTCGACACCGACGGTATCTATCGGATCACCTACGAACAGCTGGCCGCTGCGGGAGCGGTTTGGAACGGCACGCCAGCCGCTGCGCTGGGCCTTGCGCTCGACGGTACCGCGCAGTCACTGCGCCGGTTTGGTGGAGCCAGCTTTGGACCGGGCTCGGCCATCGAGTTTTACGGCCAAAGCGTCAAGGACAGTCTGTACACCACGGCTCAGGTCTATCGTTTGCGTCGCGATTTGAGTAGTCCGGATGTGGCCAGCCTAGCCGCAGAGCCGGGCGACCTGGCGCGCAAAGACCGTGCCGATCACTGGGTGACGCTGGACAGCAATCGCTACTACGGGTTGGATTCGCCGCTGTCTGACCCCTGGTATCACGACCGCCTAACTCGGGCCGGCGTCAGCGCGGTGCACAAGGACTACACCCTGACGCTGAGTAACTACGCAGGCGGCAGTGTCGAAGCCGTTCGAGTCAATCTGTGGGGCGGTTTGGACTATCCGGGCGGTGTTCCTGATCACTCCGTTAGCGTGCTGGTAAACGGGACGCTGGTCGGTGGTGAAGTGTTCGACGGCATCGTTGAACGCGAATTGAGTTTCGATTTACCCGCAGGCCTGCTGACGGCCGGCGACAACACGGTCACGGTGCGTCTCAATCCGGATACCGCTTTCCAAACCGATCGCATCAATATCGAGTCCATAGCGCTGCGCTACGCGCGGCAGCTGGTCGCTAGCGATCAGCGCTTGGACTTTTACGCAGCAGCAGATGCCCCGCTGTTGGCGCCGATCAAATCGGGTGCCGACTTGGTCTTCGACAACGGCTTTGAAGCTGGTGCACAAGGTGCGTGCGGGGTTGGCGAGCGGGGTTGCGCCGCCTACGCGGTCGCCGGGTTCAGCGAATCCGCACGCGTCTATCGCAGTCGTGCCGGTCAGCTTTCGCGGCTGCAAGTGGTCTACCAAGGCGGCGAGCTGCGCTTCGCCGTTCGCGAATCGGGCAACGACCGCTACTGGATCGTCGAAAGCGCTGCGGCAACGCAGGCGGAGTTGCAGGTAGCGCCGCCGGCGGATCCGAATCTGCTCCAGGGTGTGGCCGATTACCTAGCGATCGCACACCCGATGTTCGTCGAGGGCGAGGGGCGCGTGGCACTCGATCGGCTGTTGACACGGCGCTCCAGCGAAGGTCTGCAGACCAAAGTCGTGGACGTGACCCAGCTCTACCAGCGCTACACCGGTTCTCGGGTAGATCCGCAGGCAATTCGTCAGTACGTCGCCGATGCCGCGGCGCGGTTGGGCGTGCGCTATGTACTGCTGGTCGGCGGCGATAGTTACGACTATGCCGACAATTTGGGCTTGGGTGCCTACAGCTTCGTGCCGACAATTTACCGGCGTACCCACGACTACGTTAGTTACGCTCCGGTCGATAGCGTGTTCGTCGACTTAGATGCCAACGGATTGCCAGACTTGCCGATCGGTCGTATGCCGGTTCGCAGCGCCGCCGAGCTGAATGCCATGATCACCAAGATCGAGCAGCAGGAGCAATCGACGTATCTGCGCACCAGCGTGCATTTGGCAGACCGCCTGGCATCCACGGATGCGATGAGCTTCAAGAACATCAGCCTCAACTTCCTTAACGCGTTGGATGCGAGCTGGCGCGATGAGCTGCCCGTGCAGATCTATCTGGACGACTATGCCCACAGCTCTGCGGGCGTGAACAGCGCGCGGCAGGCACTGGTGCAGGCGCTGGGGAGCGGGCAGATGCTGACCACCTATATCGGCCACTCATCGCCATCGATCTGGTCGCGGGAACGCCTGCTGGACTCCAACATGGTCCAGAACGGCGTACTGCAAAATGGTCTCAGTCCGACCACAGTCGTGCAGTTTGGTTGCTGGGGTGCGTACTACGCGGTTCCGCAGTACAACTCGATCTCCCACGCTTGGCTGTTGGGCTCGACAGGTGCAGCCGCGTTGGTCGGTGCCAGCGGATTGACCGCGACCCAGTCTGATGAGTTGATGGCACTGGCCCTGCTGCCGCGTTTGAGCAGCAGCGACGCGCGATTGGGTGACGTGATCACTGATGCTAAGGCTGAAGTGCAGCTGCGCAACCCAGCAGCAATAGACGTCATATTGGGTACGCAGTTGTTGGGCGATCCAGCGATGCGGATCAATCCAACTCGCTAGAGGGTAGGCACTGAGAGCGCATGCGCTCTCAGTGCCTAGCCCGGATATTTCATAAACTTCACGCGCCCTCGCTAGGCCCTTGATCGCCCAGCGACTTTTCCTCAGTCGGGTGTATGAGCCACTACACCGCTCCTTCGAAAAAACCACTGGGCAATCAATGTCCTGCGCGATCATCGC
>QIMA01000073.1 GCA_003233535.1 Rhodanobacteraceae bacterium | reverse complement strand
CTTTGCAGCTGATACCACGGTGCCGGCGCAGATATTGGCGCAAGTGGCCCGACGCCCGCAGGCAACTGCCTATGTCGGTGGTGGCGAGCGACTGAGCTATGCTGAGCTTGATCGTCGCTCCAATCAACTAGCCAGAGTACTGCTGCAACGCGGCGTGGGTACTGAAGTTGCGGTGGGTGTCTGCCTCGAACGTGGCCAGGAGTTGGCGGTGGCCATCCTCGCGGTGTGGAAGGCCGGCGGAGTGTATCTGCCGATGGACCCGGAATACCCGCCAGCGCGGCTCGCATTCATGCTGCGCGATTCCGGCGCCGCACTAGTCCTGGCGCAGATCAGTGCCACTGCGCTTGAGACATCCTGGACCGACGTCAGCGTGCTCGATCCGACCGATGACTTGGTCAGCCGGCAGTCCGATGTGTCGGTCGCATTGCGTGTAGCCAGCGCCAGTGTGGCCTACCTGATCTATACCTCGGGATCGACCGGCACGCCGAAGGGGGTTCAAGTTGATCACCGTGCGCTGGCACAGCATTGCCTCGGCGTGGTCGAGGCCTACGGCTTGCGCGAGGACGATTGCGTGCTGCATTTTGCCGCGCTCGGTTTCGACATTTCGCTCGATCAGCTATTGCCCACCTGGGTCGCCGGCGCGGCAGTGGTGGCGCGCGATCCGGACATGTGGACGCCACGAGAGCTGGCCGAAAAGCTGGTGGAGCTGGACATCAGCGTCGCCGATCTGCCGTCGGCGCTGTGGCATATCGTGGTCAAGGAATGGAGCGTCGACAGCGAACTACCATTCCATCACCGGCTGAGGTTATTCCTGGTCGGCGGAGAAGCTATGGCTTCGGAGTCGTTGCGCCACTGGCGAAGCACCCCGTACGCCCAGGTCCCGCTGCTGAACGGCTACGGACCCACAGAAACCACCATCACCAGCAGCGGCCACTGGTGTACAGCGGATGCGGCCACAACCACGGTGCCGATCGGGCGCCCCTTCGCCAACCGCCGTTTCTATGTACTGGACCACCACCTGCAGTTATTGCCACCAGGATTCCCGGGCGAGTTGTTCATCGGCGGAGAGGGGCTGGCGCGTGGTTATCGCGGTCAGCCCGGGCTCACCGCAGCTGGGTTCTTGCCAGATCCACATGCTAGACAAGACAGTGCCGGTGCGCGCATGTATCGCAGCGGTGATCGGGTTCGCTTCCGTGCCGACGGTGCACTCGAGTTTCTCGGCCGCGTCGACGGCCAGGTCAAGCTTCACGGCTACCGCATTGAGCTGGAGGAGGTCGAATCGGCGTTGCGCGTGCTCCCTGGCGTACGCGATGCCGCGGCCGCCGTGCCGGTGCTTGCCAATGGCGAACGGCGCTTAGTTGGCTATCTTTTGCTCGAAGCCGGTGTGGAGTTGGACTCGGCCAAGCTGCGTTTGCAACTGTCGCGTGATCTGCCCGAGCACTTCGTACCGTCGTTGCTGATGGCGGTGGATGACTTGCCCCTAATCAACGGCAAAATTCATCGCCGGGCTTTGCCGACACCGGAAATGCTCGCCGACGAAGGCATGGTGGCACCACGCACCGACACCGAGGCCTGGTTGGCGGCTCTGTGGGCGGAACTGTTGGGATTGGCCGAAGTCGGTGTAGCGAGCGACTTCTTTGCCTTGGGTGGCCATTCGCTGTTGGCCACGCAACTGCTTTCCCGAGTGCGTCATCAATGTGCGGTGCAAATTCCACTGCGCCAGTTGTTCGATGCACCAACAGTGGCCGAGATGGCTATCCACATCGACGTGGTCAGCGAGGTCCGCGCGCATCGGCAAGCGGGCAGCACCGTCGATTGCGAGCAAACTCGCGAGGAGATCGAGCTGTGAGCGTCGCCCAGTTGATCCGAGGTCTGCAGCAGCGCGATATTCAACTCGCACTGATGGATCACAAGCTCAAGGTGAACGCACCGCCGGGCATGCTCGATGCCGACACGCTGGCATTGTTGCGTGAGCGAAAGCCCGAAATCATCGAATTCCTGCAGGCCGCAGAAGCTTCTGACGCACCTAGTCCAGCGCTGCGCCCAGCAGCGCGAGAGGCACGAACGCCTTGCTCGCCGGCGCAGCAACGCCTGTGGTTGGTGCAGCAGGCGATCGGGGCTAGCGCCGCCTACAATCTGCCAACCGCACTAAGACTGCGTGGCGAATTAGATACCGCGGCACTGACGACGGCGTTCGCGACCATTGTCAGTCGCCACGAAGCTCTGCGCACCCGCTTCGTTGCTCCCGAGGGCGAGCCGCTGCAGGAACTGTTGTCGGTTGATGATCCGATCGTGGGTCTGAATCTTCAGCCGATCACCGTCAGCTCGGCCCAGATCGACGAACAGTTCGACCGCCATGCGAGCCATCTTTTCGATCTTGAAATGGGGCCGTTGTTCGATCTGCGCCTGCTACGCGTCGACTCGAATGAGCATGTGTTGCTGCTCAACATGCACCACATCATCGCCGACGGTTGGTCAATGGGTGTGCTGGTGGCAGAGCTAGCCGAGGCGTACCGGGCGGCCCGCGAACAACGCCCGGCAAACCTGCCGGAACTGCGCATCCAGTACCCCGATTACGCTATCTGGCAACGGAAGCTGTTGGCTGACGGCGCATTGGCGCAGCAAAGCAGCTACTGGCAGCGACGCCTGGCAGGTATTCCTGCGCTACTCATGTTGCCTACCGAGCACAGTCGTCCGCCGCAACAGCGCTTCATTGGCGCCAACCACGTCTTTAAGCTGGAAAGCGTATTGATGCGGCAATTGAAGCAGCTGGCGCAAAGCGAGCGAGCGTCGTTGTTCATGTTGTTACTGGCCGCGTTTTCGTTCCAGCTATCGCGTCTGAGTGGCGAACGCGACATTGTCGTGGGTTCGCCAGTGGCCAATCGCAGCCGAGCCGAACTTGAGCCGTTGATTGGTTTGTTCGTCAACACTGTGGTGCTGCGAACAACAATCAACCAGGCCTGGAGCTTTCGAGAACTGCTGCGTCGGGTTCGCGATCAGACGCTGCAGGACTTCGCACACCAGGACTTTTCTTTCGAGCAACTCGTCGAGATCCTGCAGCCAGTGCGCAGCAGCAGCTATTCGCCGCTGTTCCAGGTCGCCTTCACTGTCGAAAACGCGACTTCGGACTCGCTCTCGCTGCCGGGTTTAGAACTGGAGTTGCTGGCGCGCGAGGGCCGATTTGCCAAGTTCGATCTGACCCTGTCTATGAGCGAATCGTTGGATGGGATCACAGGCAGCTTCGAGTATTCGGCGGCGCTATTTTCTGCCGATAG
>QIMA01000516.1 GCA_003233535.1 Rhodanobacteraceae bacterium | reverse complement strand
GCGGTGTAGTGGTTCATACACCCGACTGAGGAAAAATCGCTGGGCAATCAAGGGCCTAGCGAGGGCGCGTGAAGTTTATGAAATATCCGGGCTAGAGCATTCGAGCTGTGGATTTGCACGGAAACCGCAAACAAACCCACCAGTTGGCGGCTTTTTCGTGAACTGTGCTTAAGAACTCTGCGCCATGTCGTTGTTTTTACGTGGTCGGTCTGCGAAAGTTGCGGTCTAGCCATCAACAACAAGGAGTCGGTAGCCTGTGGGCACCGGAGCGCTAAGCTCGACTACGTTGATTCTGGCGATTATCGCCGGCATTTCGCTGCTTGCAGCGATCTTGCTTGGCATGCAGGTATTCGTGGAACGCAAACGCGCGAATGCTTCCAGCGAAAAATTCAAGAGTCTGCAAAGCACCCAATCACAGGTTATCCACACCACCAAACTAGCCTCGCTAGGGCAGATGATCGCTGGCGTGGCGCATGAGATGAATACCCCGCTGGGATTCGTTAAGAGCAACGTTGAAGTGGTCGGTGAGCTGGTTGATGAACACTTGCAGCAATCGCGTAAGAAGCTCAATGTGGCGGCCCAGTGGCTCGACAAGCTGGCCAAGGCCGATCTCAGCTCTGCCAACGCCCAGCAGGCCGTGCGCCAGGCGAGTGTCAAATTATCCGGGGCGCTTAGAAGTGTGGCAGACACGGATCTGGGCGACGCGCGTGAACTGCTGGGTGATTCCGTAGAAGGCCTGGACCAGCTGACCAATCTGGTGCGTAACATGAAGGGCTTCGCCCGCGTCGATAGCGACGGCATGGACCTCATGGACGTCAACGAGAGCATCGAAAGCGCGTTGATGATCGCCCAGCACCAGCTGCGCGATCGAATTACCGTGACCAAAGAGCTTTCCGAGGTTCCGGCAGTACGCTGCGTGCCCAGTCAGATCAATCAGGTCATGCTGAATCTGATCAACAATGCCGCACAGGCAATGGACGACGGTGGCACGCTGATACTGCGCTCCAAACGCAACGGCGACTTCGTTGAAATGGAAGTCGAGGACAACGGCAAAGGCATTCCAGATGACGTCGTGCCGAAGATTTTCGATCCCTTCTTCACCACCAAACCGGTGGGCGAGGGAACCGGCCTGGGCCTGTCGATCGTGCACAAGATTGTTCACGCGCACGATGGAAACATCAAGGTGCGAACCACAGCGGATATCGGTACGACCTTCACTGTTAGTCTACCGGTAGACCATGCGGCGTTAAGAAAGAGCGCATAGCTTTAAGTCAGCCACCGCCGAGAACCTCGAGACGCCAAAACGTGACCTCCAGAGCAATCAGAATTCTGTGTATTGACGACGAAGCGCGCATTTTGCGGGCTTTGAAGGCGCTGTTCAGGCATCACCAGGTCTACGTGACGAGCGACCCGCAAGAGGCGATTGCCATCGCCAAAGACGCCGACATTGACGTGGTCGTTTGCGATCAGCGCATGCCGGTGATGATGGGCGTGGAGGTGCTGCGCGAAATTCGCACCGTCCATCCCCGAGCGATGCGCGTCCTGCTCACCGGCTATTCCGATCTGCAGGCGATTTTAGGTTCGGTGAACGAAGGCGAGGTCTTTCGCTACGTCAACAAGCCCTGGGATAACCGCGAGCTCACCGCACTGGTCGAACTAGCGGCGAAGATTGCCCGCGAGGCACCGGTTGTCGACGCCAAACCGATCAAAGAGAGCGAGCAAGACGAAGCGCGTCGTCGGGTCGGCATTCTGGTGATTGAAGACGATCCTGTAACACAAAAACGCCTGCGCGAGATCCTCTCGCCGCACTATCAGGTGCGCTTTGCCGCCACTACTGAGCGCGCCCTGCAGGTGCTCGAACAGCATGAAACTGGCGTCGTGATCTCCGAAACTGAGAGTCAGCACGGTGATCTAACCGAGATGATCAAAGCGCTCAAACAGTTTCACCCACACATTGCCACCGTGGTAATCACCGACCGCGCCAATGCGCAGTTGGCGATTGATTTGATCAACGAAGGGCAGGTCTACCGGATGCTGCTCAAGCCTGTGCGCCTGGGTTCGTGCCGCCTCAGTGTAGAAGCCGCCGTTGGCCGCTATTGGCAGCTCAAGCAAAACCCGAAAGCCAGCCGCCGATTCCTAGTTGCGCCGCGAGTAGCGCCGTCCTGGCTCAACGCCTCGTTTCTCGAGCGGATTCGGCTGCTGCCGTCGCGTTTGTTGGGTGGCGGTCGGCTGAACTAAGAGCGACTAGATCGTGCTTCAACCGAAAGGACGCCGACTTACAAAGCTCCGCCACGTTGGCACTTTCTTGTGCATCTGCAACGGTCCCTGCCATACGCAGCAAAGCGCCTGCATACGCCTGTCGCGGCGCGCCCGGTCTTTACTGGCCACTGGAACTGGCTATTGGAACTGGTACTAACGCTACACCAACGTACAAAGCCCGCGATCTTCCGGCGCCCCTAGATGCGCCATCGCGTTGAAGCTCTGCAGTCGCCAAGTGCCGCCAGAATCCAGCCGTAGCTGGCTCACCGCACTGTTCATTAGCGCCAGATTGAGGTCGACAGCGGCTCGCGGCGGCGCGCCCAGGGTGGCTTGCACGAAAGCGGAGATCACTCCGCCTGAGCTGACCACCAGTAAGCGCGATGCGTTCTGCGCGGCGGCGACCAGTTTTTCGCTCATCCGATCGATGCGTTCACGAAACTGGGCGTAGGGTTCGGGCACGACCTCATCGAGCTGCCCCTCAGACCAGGCCAACAGCGCCGTGCGCAATGCCGGAATCCAGCGCCTGCGGTCGGTAGGCATTTGTTCTAGCGCGACCAGGGTGGGCGCTTGCGGGGCCACCTGTTTCAGTCCCGACAGCAGCGCCTCGAAGCGGTATTCGTCCAGCTCCGGCCATTCGACTCGGTCAGGCAGCGACCGCGAACGCTCTGCGTAGCGCTCTGTCAAGGTCTCCAAAGTGCGCCGCTGGCGCACCAGTGTGCCGCAGCAAACGAAGTCGAAGTGTTGCTCGTGACTGAGCCAGTAATCTGCCAGGCGTTGACTTTGAATGGCTCCCAATGGCGACAGCTGATCGTAGTGATTGGGGTCTTGCCCGGCTTGACCATGGCGCAACAGGATCAGCTGACTCATGAGCGGCACTCAGTCTTAACGGCCCCCGATTCTTAGGCCTACCGCGCCGCCGCACAAGCCTAGTGTCCTGTCAACGGTCTAATGACGGGTTCAGTTGGTCTGTCAGCGTTCAGGGCAAGGCGCGCCCCGCAGCCAATGGCCGTAGCCCT
>QIMA01000303.1 GCA_003233535.1 Rhodanobacteraceae bacterium | reverse complement strand
AAACTGCACAGGAGGTAGCTTGATGTACTGGATACTCGCCGGGTTCGCCCTCTCCGCAATCACCTCCCTAGTTCTGCTGTCGAAGTGGATCGCGTTGCGCAACCGGCAATCTTCCATACGCCGTTTCCTCGATAGCGCCGATGCATTGGAATCCGAACTGCACGACTGCCGCGATCGGATACGCGCTCTTAAGGCGACCCTGGCCGAGCTACCCGGACCCGCCGCGCTGCCGGTGATCAACTCGCTCGATACCGACCACCAAGTCACCGATGCCCTGAAAATGCTGCTCGCGCATCGCTTGTGGCTGCGCAATGAGGCGATCACGGCATCGGTTGGAGAAATCAACGACGCACAGGCCGGCATTGAGCGTTCACGCGAGAAGCTGGCGCTGCAAATGTGCAAGCTGGGTCACGTTGGCACCGATTTGGCCAAGGCGTCCAGCACCCTGCCAGCCGGGCACGAGATCCCCAGCGAGGGCGCTAGCGACAGCAACCTACCTACGCTGCACTAAGGGTGCCAGCAGCGAAAAGCCGGCTGCTGCTGGCGTCGACGTCCGTCTACAGAGCAGAGCTGTTGCACAAGCTGCGGTTGACGTTCGACTGCATTGCGCCCCAAATTACTGAAGATGTTTGTGTCGGCGAGTCACCGTCAGACCGAGCCCTCAGGCTGGCCCAAGCGAAAGCGGCCGCAGTCGCGGTTCAAGCTGCGGGGGCAACCGTCATTGGATCGGATCAGGTGGCCGCTTGCGCAGGCGAATTGCTGCACAAGCCCGGTAGCCAAATGCAGCAACGGGCGCACCTGCTGCGGGCAAGCGGGCAGACCTTGAGTTTTCACACGGCCGTGTGCGTTATCGACGCTGCGGGTGCCGCACACTGCCATCTAGACCACACGGTATGTCAGCTCCGCCAGCTCACTGCTGACGACGTCGACCGCTACGTGGCAGCCGAACCAGCGCTCGATTGCGCGGGCGGCTTTCGAATTGAAGCGCTGGGCATCACGCTGTTTGATCAAGTACGCAGCGATGATCCAAGCGCTCTGATCGGCCTGCCGTTGATTGCGGTTTCACGAATTTTGCGTACCTGCGGCTGGAGACTGCCCTGATTGGGGCCCAAGCTGTGCCAATGTGGAACGTCTCGACCCGCTGGCGCCCCTGTGAGCGCGCAATGCCCTAACCCGGATGTTTCGTAAACTTCACGCGCGCTCGCTAGGCCCTTGATCGCCCAGCGATTTTCCCTCAGTCGGGTGTATGAACCACTACACCGCTCCTTCAGCAAAACCACTGGCCTACCAATGTCCTGTGCGATCATCGCGCGAGTTCACGAAACATCCGGGCTAACATCTCCCATCCGCTCTGAGCCGAAGAAACTGCATGGCCGACTCTGTCCCTAACGAAACTCAATCGCCACTTTCCGCGCTTGCCCAAGTCGAAGCGCAGATTAACGAGATTATCCTGGGCAAGTCCGCGGAGATTCGTCTCGCTATGAGCTGCCTGCTGGCAGGCGGGCACTTGCTGCTTGAAGATTTGCCCGGCGTGGGAAAAACGACGATGGCCAGAGCGATGGCGGTCAGCCTAGGGCTGACGACGCAGCGAATTCAGTTCACCAGCGATCTGCTGCCCAGTGACCTAACCGGCGTATCTATCTATCAGCGCGAAAACGGCCGCTTCGAGTTTCAGCCAGGACCGATTTTCACCCACTTGGTGCTTGCCGATGAGATCAATCGCGGCACACCTAAGACCCAGAGCGCGCTGCTCGAGGCGATGGCCGAAGCTCAGGTCACCGTCGATGGTGTCTCGCACACGCTACCGCAGCCATTCTTCGTAATCGCCACGCAAAACCCGGTTGAGCAGTCCGGCACCTTCGAACTGCCGGAATCGCAGCTCGATCGCTTCTTGATGTCGATTCGGCTCGGCTACCCGTCAGCCAGTGCAGAACGGGAGTTGCTCGCAGGACCAGAACGACGGGAAATGCTGGAGCAGCGGAGCTCGCTGATTTCCAGAGAGCTACTGCAGCAAGCGCAGAAACAAGCGCAGAGCCTACGCGCCAATGACGCCTTGCTCGATTATGTGATTGCGCTCGTGAGTGCGACGCGCTCCGACTCGAAGATTCGCGTTGGGCTATCGCCCAGAGCGGCCCGCGGCCTGCTCCAGGCGGCCCGCTGTCACGCCTCGCTGGCGCTGCGCAAGTTCACTTTGCCCGAAGACGTGCAGAGCGTATTCGTCGCCGTAGCACGACACCGGCTAGTACTGGCGCCGGAATGCCGAGAGTCGGCAACCCAGGTCGCACAAACGATCATGGAATCGGTGCCCGCCATTTAGCGCGCCCTGGAGGCAATCGCACTCGCATGTTGTTCGCCCGCACCAGGCAAAGAATCACCCAGGCCATGAGCCGGCGGCTGGAGCGTTTCCTGTCTAAGCGGGCCTGCGGCGCCCTGCCACGGACCCTGACCCGGCACTCGATCTACATTTTGCCTACGCGCTTCGGCTTGTTTTACGCGCTGGTGATGGTCGTCATTGTTGGCGGCGCACTCAATTTCAATAACAACGGCGCGCTCCTGTTTGGCTTCATGTTCGTTGCCATTGCGCTGGTCTCCATGCATCAAACCTTCGGTAATTTGAACGGTCTGAGCCTGCTGCAGGTACGCATGGACAGCTGCCATGCCGGCGACAACCTCAACATATGGATGCGTTTCGGGGTCCCCAATGACCCGCGCAGTGACGTGCGAGTAGAGACCGGTGGCAGCGGCGGCTTGCTCATTTTCGCTGACGAAAGCGAGGGTGTGGTTGCATGCTCTTTGGCGGCGGCCGAACGCGGCTGGCAATCGCTGCCGCCGATCAGGGTCTCCACGGTTTGGCCCTTTGGGCTATTTCATGCCTGGGGCTACTACTGGCCAGAAGCCAGAACGCTGGTGTATCCACGACCTGAGCGCGGACGACCCTCACTACCCGAAGATGGAGACGGTCTGGGGCTGCGCCGCAGACGTTCGTTCGGCGATGATTTCGCCGGGCTACGCGACTATGTTGCCGGTGACTCACCCCGGCGCATCGCCTGGCGAGCGAGCGCTAAACGCGACAGCGAAGGCGCGCAATTGCTGGTCCGCACCTTGGAGCATCCGTCGGCCCCGGATCTAGTCTTTGATTTGTCGACCACACCGGGCAGCAATATCGAGGAGAAACTCTCACGTATCACTCGCTGGGTGCTCATGGCACAGGAGGCCGAGCGCCGCTATCAGTTAATTTTGGGAGGTAAAATGCTCGGACCGGACAGTGGCCCAGCCC
>QIMA01000147.1 GCA_003233535.1 Rhodanobacteraceae bacterium | reverse complement strand
GAAGAGGCCCCACAAGTTTTGGAAGGCCGCATCGTCGACGTGGTTAGCACCGGCTCATTCGTCCTCGATGGCGAGCAACGGGCGGTGGTCTACCAACGAGCCGTCACGCAATCGGAACTGGCCGTGGGTGATCACGTCCGTGTCGTCGGTCAGCCTATCGATGACTGGATGCGCATGGATGGCGTGGAAATCAACGCCGACACGGTGGAACCGATCAACCCGTAGGCGGCGCGACACTAACGAACTCGCTTTCGGGACGACAGATCGGCCGCTCGCGGCGGCAAGGCGTGGCGTCGTATTCGGAGCGAACATCCTCCTCAAAGCGAATTGTTTGCGCTTGTTGCAGGGGGTCTGTCGACTCTAGCGATTGTGGCGCGCCTACCGGCAGCTTGAGGTTCAAGGCCTTGCCGCAGAATTCACGCGGCCGACACTAATCGCACATCGGCGAAGTAGGTTGCGCCTGCGTTCGGCTCGTATCAAGTGAGAGTCTGAACTCTCTGCAGGCAGTAGATAGGTAACTGCCGCAGCCCGCAGATTCGGGACCCACCTGTACCAACTGCCATGACTATTGAGCAGGAAGTGGCGAATCGACGCACTGAGCTAAGCAGAGGAATGAGTCATGACTATTCGCACCTGGGGATGCACGCCATGACCAGCCGAGTGTTAGGCCTAGAACGCGGCGTTTTTCGCATGTAGCGTCGAGAGCGAATTGGCAGCAATGACGACAACTGAGGAGGAGCGTTCTAGAGCTATGCGGGGACAAAAGCCATGAGCGAAACAAAGGTTCGGGCAGCCCTTGCTGCCGCGCTGAAAACCGACCAGCAAAACACCTTTCTGTGCCTAGGACGTCTCGATGGACGACCTGTGATGTTGGTTCGACGAACCAACAGCACCAACGCAAACAACGTCTCAGCGCTTGGATGCTCGCTATTGGCCTTAAGCGAAACTTTCGCCAAAGAGGCCGTTGAGGGCGAGGCTGACTATAGCTTGGTCTCAACGCGCGCTGGTTCCTTGGTGACCGTGCGTGTCCGTCTAGAACCCGAAGACTTCGTGTTGTCGTTGGGTACCGATGGATCGAACACCATCGGTGCTGCGCTTCGAGCCGGTTTGGATTGCGCCAAAGCGCTATCGGAACTCACCGCGAAAATTGGGCTTGATAGGCCTAGCACAGCCGCTCGCTGACGGGCACAACCAGGATGACTCTGTTTTAAGTGAGAGATCAACTAGGAGAAGTAAGATGGCGAAGGTATCGCTTGAGCCCATGCGCAGCATTGATGGCTATGTAGCTTCCGCGCTGGTCGACTCAGACAGTGGAATGGTCCTTTCAGGGGACGGCACATCTATCAACTTAGAGGTGGCCGCCGCTGGCAATACGGAGGTCATAAGGGCCAAACGCAAGGTTGCCAAGAGCCTGGGTCTCAATGACGTGATCGAGGACGTCCTGATTACTTTAACAAAGCAGTACCACATCATCCGACCGCTAGAAACCAATCAGAATCTGTTCCTTTACTTGGTGCTCGATCGCGCTAAGGCCAATTTGGCCATGGCTCGCCACGATACTCGCAGCTTTGAAAAAACCATCGACTTTTCCTAATGACGTGCTGATTCGGGTCGCTGGCATACGTCGCTTTAGCGTGTTCTGGGTGCTCTCCGCCCGGGACCACGGCGTCATGCCATGCGTATAGACATTCGATATGCCGGAATCCCGCCGGGCTTAGAGCGACGCGTCCACGTGGCAACTAAGGCTATGGCTTCGGTTGTGCCGGGAGTCCGAGCTCAGGCCTGGGCCGGTTCCGGATGCAGCGTAGTCATACTGTGCGCCGAGGACACGCTAGGCGCACACGTGATGAACGTTGCCCTGCGTCGGAAGGTCAGGGTAATCGCGGTGAGCAACCGCCAGAATGATGATCGCGAGGGCATCCGCTATGTCCCGGAAAACGTATCCACCAGCGAGCTTTATCGAACCTTGCTGTCGGTCTTCGCCCTGACGCAGTGGAATGATGAATCTGCCGGGCCGCAACAATCTACGGGTGCGCTCCCAGCAGTTGCTGAATCAACATCGATTTGGACCCGGCTGCACACGGATCTGGGCGAAGGCGATCTGCAAGCATTCAACGGCAGCAGAACAATTTACTTGCTGCGCAGCAGGGGCCGTGTAGTCGCTTCCAGCTACAGCGATTTGATTCAGGCAAGTTCGACACTCAGTGATCCCGTTTGGCAGCTCAGCACGGTCGATGCCGTGCCGCCAGGGGCTGAAGTGACGCGCAGTCTGGATGTCTTCTTTCTTACTGCGGCCACGCGCACGGACCAGCAAATGCCTCCCGTCACTCGCCCGCTTCAGTTGCGCCACTGGCCTGACTTAGGGACCGGAGCGGAGTTTGTCGGCCCGCTTCGAGTCGCCAGCTTGCTGACCCGCCGGGCACTAACGGCCGAGCAAGTCACCGCCGAAACCAAGCTTTCGCAAAGTTTGGTTAACGCCTGCTTTTTGGCTTTCATGGCGTGCGGACTGGTTCGCCAACCGGCGATAGCCGGTCCTGGTGTTCTACGTGAGCGCCCCAACCAGGCAAATTCATTGGCGCCGCAGGGGTTTTTCGCCAAACTCGCCTCGCATTTCGGATTGAAGTGAACCGCCGATGATGCGCGTGCTAAGCAGTGTTTCGATAGACCGCGCGTTAGAAGGGACCGTCGTATGACAGACAAGTCCACACAAGCCAAACTCGTGCTGGCCGGTCCGGTAGGTGTGGGCAAGACGACGGCAATTCGCGCGATTACCGACGGCGACTTGATATCCACAGAAATGCCGATGAGTAGCGGCCCTATCGACGACAAGCACACCACGACGGTTGCCTTGGACTTTTCCAGCTTGGTACTCGACGAAGAAACCGAGCTGTTGGTCTTCGGGTTACCTGGCCAAGCGCACTTCCATTTCATGCGGCCGATCGTCCTCAACGGCGCTTTTGGCGTAATTGTCTTGCTTGACGGCCGAAGTAGAGACTTGGCTGATCAGTGCAGGCTGTGGCTTGAGATCTGCATAGAACATGCACCTAATGCACAGATTGTCATTGGCGTAACTCACACCGACTTGATGCGCGACTTTTCTATCACTCCGCTGCGCGAGCATGCGTTCTTGGCCGGTGTAGCGGTCCCGATTTTTACTATCGACGCACGCAACCGACCAGAAACGCTGCAACTAATGCGGGTGCTCCTGCTCTCGGCGCACTAGCCCGGATATTTCATGAACTCGCGCGATGATCGCGCAGGACATTGATTGCCCAGTGGTTTTTC
>QIMA01000152.1 GCA_003233535.1 Rhodanobacteraceae bacterium | reverse complement strand
GGAGGCGGCGGGCGGGCGTCTGGCGGCCAAAGTGGCCCTCCAGCAGGCGGCTCACGACCCGATCCGGGACAGATCGCCAAGCGCGTTCAATCGGGCTACGGGAGTTTCCGTGAATCGCTGACGGCAGCGCAGCGTGAGGCCTTCGATAGCGGCATTGTTGATCAACTGAGCGCGCGCTGGGCAACGTTGTGGCTCGCTGGCGAGGAGCAGCCGCGTGCCATGCAGGTGCGGGTCGGGATATCTGACGCAACCCATACCGAGGTTATCGGCGGTGAGCTGGCCGACGGGCTCGCCGTTGTCACCGGCATTGATCGGTCGAGCGGATGAGTGCCGTGCAGAGCCGCAGGCCGGTGATTGAGTTTGATGGTCTGGGCAAGGTCTACGCCGCCGGGACGGCTGCTGAAGTCGTTGCCCTGGCCGGCGTGAGCGCCAGAATCTACAGCGGTGAGTTTGTCGCCATTGTTGGCCCATCGGGATCGGGCAAATCGACGCTGATGAATCTGATTGGCTGTTTGGATACACCCACTAGCGGTCGCTACTTGTGTGACGGCGTGGACGTGGCCGAGCTTGATGCGACGGAACGAGCGGAATTGCGTCGGCAGCAGATCGGCTTTGTCTTTCAAGGCTTCCATCTGTTGCCGCGGATGACCGCGCTCGATAATGTGGCCCTGCCGTTGACCTACGTCGGCGTGCCGCGAGCGAAGCGTCGAGAGCTTGCGCAAGCGACGCTGAAGGCAGTTGGGCTGGCTGAGCGTATGAAGCACCGCCCTAGCGAACTCTCCGGCGGCCAGCAGCAGCGTGTGGCAATTGCCCGAGCGTTGATCAATCGTCCGTCGATACTGCTTGCTGATGAGCCGACCGGGGCGCTGGATTCGCAAACCGGTGAGGAGATTCTGGCGCTATTTGAGCACCTGCGTATGGCCGGACATACGGTTATCTTGATTACCCACGATCCGGCAGTAGCCGAGCACGCAGATCGCACCTTGCATATGCGTGACGGCATGCTTTGTGAAGGGCTGGCGAGGAAAAGCGCATGAACACTATCGACGCACTGGCGGGCATCCCGCGCAACGGCGACGAGAATCGCGGACGTGCCGGGTTCTTGGACATACTCGGCATGGCGCTGTACGCCCTGCAGGGCAATTGGGTGCGCAGTACGCTAACCGCGCTGGGAGTGATCATTGGCATTGCCGCGGTGATCGTGATGGTGTCGGTGGGGCAGGGCACGCAAAAACGCTTGGACGAGACCATGGCTCGGCTCGGCAGCAACCGCATCGAGGTAATGCCCTCCTTTGGTCGCAATCGGGGCGCGCGCATGGGCGCTGGCAGCACCTATGCGCTGACCACCAAGGACGCGGTGGCGATTCGCGACCGAATCCCAGGGGCAACCTACGTTAGCGGGATGATCCGCGGCGGCACGCAGGTAATCGCCGCTGAACAGAACTGGTCGACCCAGTGGTACGGCGTGGAGGCCGATTATTTTGTGGTCAACGACTGGCAGCTGTCGCGCGGTCAGTTCTTCGCCGGTTCAGACTACAGCGGCGCCGCGACCCACGTTGTCATCGGTGAGACCGTGCGCGAAAAGCTGTTTGGCGACGGCGACGCGATCGGCAACATGATCCGGGTCGGCCGAGTGCCGTTCACCGTGATTGGCGAGGTCGCACCCAAGGGCGAGAGCGGTTGGGGCGGCGATATGGACGATGTGCTCTTCGTCCCGCTAGAAACCGCCCGCCGGCGGCTGATGGGGCAGCTGGAAATGCCCCCAGGGACGCTGATGCGGATTACCGTCGGTACCTCAACCGCCGAGGAGCTGTCTGAGGTGGAAGCGGCGCTCAACGAGCTGTTGCGCGAGCTGCACAAGATCGAGCCAGGCGCCGAGGACGACTTCCGAGTGCGCAATTTGACTGAGTTGGTCGGCGCAAGAACAGAAACAACGCGTTTGATGTCGCTGCTGCTCGCCGCCGTTGCGACGATCTCGCTGATCGTTGGCGGTATTGGAATCATGAACATCATGCTGGTATCGGTCACCGAGCGCATCCGCGAGATTGGATTGCGCATGGCCATCGGCGCCACACCGGGCGACATTCAAAAGCAGTTCTTAGCCGAGGCGATGATGATTTCCCTGGGCGGCGGCTTCATCGGTATTGCCATTGGCGTCGGTGGCGCCATGCTGGCGAGCAAATACGGCTCGCTACCGATTGAGCTCAATCTCCAGGTAATTGCGCTGGCGACCGGCTTTGCGGTCGCAACGGGATTGTTTTTCGGCTTCTACCCGGCGCAAAAAGCAGCCAAGCTAGATCCGATAGAGGCGCTTAGACAGTAGCAGCAAGGACAAAGAAAGTGGCTAGGGCAGGAGGGCCCAGGAGAGCCAGGTCGGGCTAGCTGGGCCCTCCTGCCCGCCCTTTCTCTGCCTTACGTTAATCACTCAGCTCCTCAACCGCCAATGCCACATCCAGCTTCTCCATCGCGTCACGCGGTTTCAGGGCTGCGGCGGTTTCGTAGGCCTCAACGGCTTCGTCCATTTTTTTGTCGCCGTACAGCAGCAGCAGGCCGTTGGCATATTCGATATGCGCAATCGGCGCTTTGGGGGTCAAATCCCTGGCAATAGTCAGGTGGCGCAGGCCCTTGCTGGCTTTGGCACCGTAGGTGAGCCCACCAATCATCGCGCCGACTTTGCTGATGATCTCGGCGTGGTAGAGACCCAATGCGGTTTGCGCCTCCGCGTGATCCTCGTTCAGCGCCAGAGCCTGATCGAGAGATTCCTTGATCTTGCCGCCCAAACCTTGGGCCAGGGCTTTGCCTATAGAGATGCACTGACTAAATCGACCTAAGGCAAAGGCGCGAAAATAGTGGGCGTTGGCGTCGTTGGGCAACAGCGCGCTGGCTCGCTCGGCACGTTCTGCACCATCTTTGTAGAACTTCTCTTTGTCGGCCTCCTCGGCGAGGTAGTTGGCATAAATGCCGCTAGCCTTGTTCGCGACGGTAGCGCCGAATGGGAAGCAGTTCTCGCCGAGTTGGGTGGCCTGTTCGAAGTCGCCACGATGGAAGCAGCGCCAAGCCTCCTGCAGGCTCTCAGCGATCGCCGCTGCGTCTTTTCCTGCCGCTTTCACCAGAGCGGCTGATTCTTCCAGCTGTTCGGCGATTTCGTCGGCGTCAGGCAATGGCTCTTGGTCGCCGGCGTGAAGATTGTTCCAGGCCTTGGCCAGCTTGGCCCCGCTGTAGTCAAAGGACTTGGATGGGTGGGGGAACGCGTTCCATTTCTTGCTTGCCATAGGCCTTGAGGTCC
>QIMA01000091.1 GCA_003233535.1 Rhodanobacteraceae bacterium | reverse complement strand
GTTCGGCGCAAAATTCATGGTAGTCGCGCCTTGGTCCACTGTGGATATAGGCATGGCCAGCGGCAGTCTGATTGACATCGAGCAGCGCGATCCGAACGAACTGCTGGCTTACCGCGATACGCGCGTTGCTCCGGAGCATGCACGGGCCTTCAATCCCGTGTTTGACGTCACGCCGGCCGGTTTGATCGACGTACTGGTTACCGAGCGCGGACTCATCCACGATCCAAATACGGCGAAGATCGCCATGCTGGCTGACTAGCCAACGCATCGAATCACTAGCCCTCAGCCCTTTTTCAGCAAACCAATAGTGGCGGCGTTGCATCCCACATCAATTTGACTCGCTGATTTGACTCGTTGACTCGCACCTGCGCGGACCCGCGCACGCGAGAGTCGGCTCTGAAGATGGTAGAATTGTGAGTCTTCTGTGACGCGCTGCACTAGCGCGCCGTCGTCCTCGCTAGAGGTTGCGCTAAACGTACGCCGTTTCGGCAATCTTTAACGAGATCGGCACCCAACTCCCCTTCAAGGATCCCGGCATGGCAGAGCTGGCAAAAGAGATCTTGCGCATCAACATCGAAGACGAAATGCGTCAGTCCTATTTGGACTACGCAATGAGCGTCATCGTTGGTCGAGCGTTACCCGACGTCCGTGATGGACTCAAACCGGTCCATCGACGCGTGCTGTTTGCGATGCACGAGTTGGGCAATGACTTCAACAAGTCCTACAAAAAATCGGCGCGTGTCGTCGGTGACGTCATTGGTAAGTACCACCCGCATGGCGACACCGCGGTCTACGACTCGATGGTGCGCATGGCGCAGCCGTTCTCGCTGCGCTCGCTGCTGGTTGACGGTCAAGGTAACTTTGGCTCCGTGGATGGCGATTCACCTGCCGCCATGCGTTACACCGAAGTGCGCTTGACCAAGCTCGCCCACGAGCTGATCCGCGATCTAGACAAGCAAACGGTCGACTTTGTGCCCAACTATGACGGCACGATCGAAGAGCCCTCGGTCATGCCGACCGTGGTGCCCAACCTGCTGGTCAACGGTTCTACCGGTATCGCTGTCGGTATGGCCACCAATATTCCGCCGCATGCGCTGGGTGAAGTGGTCGATGCGGTGATTGCGATGATTGACAATCCGGAGATCGAAGTTCCGGAGTTGATGCAGCATTTGCCCGGACCGGATTTCCCGACGGCGGGCGTGATCAATGGATCGGCCGGCATCGTTGAGGCTTACCACACCGGTCGTGGACGCATTTTGCTGCGCGGCAAGGTTGACGTCGAAAACGACGGCCAGCGAGATATTCTGATCGTAAGTGAGCTGCCGTACCAGGTTAATAAAGCCCGCTGGATCAAGCACATAGCCGATCTTGTTAAGAGCAAGGATATCGAAGGTATCTCGTCCGACGGTCTGCGCGATGAGTCCGATAAGGACGGTATGCGCGTGGTCATTGAGCTCAAGCGCGGTGAGAACGGCGAGGTTCTGCTCAACCAGCTCTATCAAAAGACCCAACTGCAGACCACCTTCGGCGTCAACATGGTGGCCCTGGTCGGCGGTCAGCCACGGGTGCTCGGACTGAAGGCGATTCTCGATGCCTTTGTGTTGCACCGGCGTGAAGTGGTTACCCGGCGTACCGTGTTCGAGGTGCGCAAGGCGCGCAACCGCGCCCATGTGCTCGAAGGCTTACTGGTAGCGCTGGCCTCGATCGACGAGATGATCGAGTTGATCAAGAGTTCGCCCGATTCAGCCACGGCAAAAGGGCGGATGCTAGACAAGCGTTGGCAGCCTGGTCTGGTCCGCGCGCTGCTTGCGGCCGTCGGTGCCGATCGCTCGCGACCGGAATCGCTGACCGATGAAGAGGGTCTGTTCGACGACGGCTACCAACTGTCGGAGCACCAGGCCAAAGAAATTTTGGAGATGCGTCTATCCCGGCTGACTGGTTTGGAGCAGGACAAGCTCTCCGAGGAATATCGCAACCTGCTCGAGCTGATCGGTGAGCTGTTCCAGATCTTGGAAGACCCGGACCGTTTACTCGAGGTGATTGTTGACGAGCTGAAGGCGCTGAAGGAGCAGTTCGCTGATCCGCGTCGCACGCGCATTATCCACACTCAGGAAGATCTGGCGCTGGAAGATCTGATCGCCCCGGAAGACGTGGTGGTCACGTTGTCGCACGCCGGCTACGCCAAGAGTCAGCCGTTGGCGACTTACCGCGCGCAGAAGCGCGGCGGCAAGGGACGCTCTGCTTCACGGGTGAAAGAAGAGGACTACATTGAGCGCTTCTGCGTAGCACACACGCACGACACGCTGCTGTTCTTCACCAGTTCCGGACGCGTGTTCTGGCGTCGCGGATTCGAGCTGCCGCAAGCAGGACCGAACTCCAAGGGGCGGCCGATCGTCAACGTGCTGCCGCTGGAAAGCGATGAGAAAGTTCAGGGTATTCTGTCGGTTACGGAGTTTACTGGCGATCAGTACGTATTCTTTGCGACCCGTCATGGGCTAGTGAAGAAGACCCCGTTGATCGACTACTCGCGTCCCCGTGCTGCGGGAATTCGCGCGTTAGATATGGTGGAGGGCGACGGCTTGGTGGCAGTGGCCTTAACCGACGGTAAGCAGGAAATCTTGCTGTTCAACAACGAAGGCAAGGCGATTCGCTTTAGCGAAGAAGACGTTCGTCCGATGGGTCGAGTGGCCCGCGGCGTGCGCGGTATCCGCTTAAGCGAAGGCCGCGAAGTGGTGAGCATGATCGTGCTCGGTGAAGGCGACATTCTTACCGCCACTGCACGCGGTTTCGGCAAGCGCACGCCGATCGCTGACTACCCACGGCACGGCCGTGGTGGGCAGGGCGTCATTGCTATTCAGTGTTCGGATCGCAACGGCAATTTGGTCGGCGCAGTGCAGGTCAGTGACGACAACCAGATGATGCTGATCTCTGATCAGGGCACGCTAGTGCGTACCCGCGCTTCCGAGGTTTCCGTGGTCGGCCGCAACACCCAGGGCGTGACCCTGATCCGGTTGCCCGATGACGAAACCTTGATTGGTGTTGCTCGCTTGGCATCGATCGACGAAGAGGACGACGAGTCTGAGAGCGAAGGCGAAGAAGGGGCCGAAGGCTCCACGGACACCGCCGCAGATGGCGCCGCCGAGACCGGTAGCGACGAATCTGGTGATCAACCAGAGTCCAGTCCACCGCCGGCCGAGTAAGTTGCGCTAGCCCGGATATTTCATGAACTCGCGCGATGCTCGCGCAGGGCATTGGTAGGCCAGTGGTTTTTCTGCAGGAGCGGTGTAGTGGTT
>QIMA01000095.1 GCA_003233535.1 Rhodanobacteraceae bacterium | reverse complement strand
CGATTGCTAGCCAGATCAGCGCAAGCCCCGGAGCTAAACCGTCGGACTGCTCTTCTCAGCCCTCAGCCCTGGCCACATCAGTTCGACTCGCACCCAACTCACACCACTAGTGCCACCGCCAGCGGTTGCCGCTGCTAAGCTGTACAGCTCGCGCGCGGCACGGCACTCCTCATGCAAAACGTCCCCAGTCCGGCATTGCGCTCCTTGTTGGAGCTCGCTAACACGCTGGTGCGTGATTCGACGGCCCTGGCGACCGAAAGCTGGGATCGAGATCTTGCCCGCCAGTCGCATGCCGCATTCGAGCGTTTGGCAGACCTCGCAGCTAATCTGGACCTGGAGCCGATTCGGATGGCCGCGCTGGACCTGTATGTGTACCTGTCGGCATTTGAGGGTCATATTCCGCCGGAAACCTCCGAGCTAGCAGAGATACGCGAACTCGCCTTGAGCTTGGAGCACGCGCTGGGGCCATGTCAGTCCGGTGAGCCTGAAGTAATCTCTGCCGCCGCAGCTGACGGCAACGCACCGGAAATGAGCGCATCGATCGGCTTGCTGGAAATGGAGCCGCCGCCAGCCCTGATGGAAATGCTTACGGATCACGGCGTTGATCTGGTCCGCTTGGCCACGGTCGAGCAGGTGCCGAAAGTGATTGGCGCGGACTTGCCTATGGCGATTATCGCCTCGACCGAGCAGGTCGCCCCACTATGTCGGGTACTTGATGGTTTGGCACAACGGGTACCGGCTAGCGCTAACGTGGTTGTGGTTGGCGTAGGGCGCGGCCAAACTGACGACCGGCTGCACGCGATGCTGAGCGGCTGCGAGCTCTACCTAGAGAGTTTGCAAGAACCTTTGGCAGCGCTGCGCGTGCTCGATTTGGCCAGTCCTCCAGGACCGCCGTTTCGGGTGCTGCTGATCGATGACGATGAAGACACCCGGGTATATCTGTCGATATTGCTACAGCAGGTTGGGATTGAGGCGCGGGCGATCGGCGATCCGTCGCAGGCCGAGGCGGAAATCGCCGACTTCAAACCGGACCTGCTGCTAGTCGATCTATTCATGCCCGAAACCGACGGTGTCACGCTGACGATGCGTTTGCGTGAGCGCGATGACTTGCTGGTGCTACCGATCGTCTTTTTGTCGGCCGAGCAGTCAGAACAGGCTCGCATGCAGGCGATTCGTGCCGGCGGTGACGATTACTTGACCAAGCCGGTACGGCCGCGCTCGCTGATTGCCGCCGTGCGTAGTCGGATTCAGCGCGCCCGCGGCGTGCGCCGACAGTTGGCGCCGGCAGCAGCAGCAGCGTCTACCGCCGAAGTGGGCAGCGGTCGGTTGCAACGCGGCGAATTGCTCAGTGCGGTTTCGCACACGGTGGCTAACGAGGCTGATGGCGTGCGGGCGCTGTTTGCAGTTCGGCTCGATCAATCCGATGTGCTCAATCAGAAGTTGGGGCAGGCCAGCGCCTACGAGTTGGAGCAAAGTATCGATCTGCGCCTGCTCGATGTGCTCGCTGAAGCCGATGCGATCGCCCTTTGGCAAGAATTTGGCTTCGGTATCCTGGTGCAGCGAGAATCGCCCAAGGCGCTGCAGGATCTCGCTGAGCGGCTGTGCAAGGCGGTGGCCGAGCGACCGTTTAAGATTCACGCCAAGGACATGCAGCTGACCATCTCGGTGGGTATGGCGCTACCGCCGGCTAACGCCGCGAGCTTGTCCAACGAGGGTGCCACTGACGGTTGGATTTCCGCAGCCTTCGCTGCCGTGGCCATCGCTCACCGCCTCGGTGGCAACCGTTACGATGGCGTGCTCGAAAACGGGCCTGGAGGCATTCCAGCAGAGCGCGTATTGATGATTCGCGAGGCGGTCAAACGCAGCGTAAGCAATGCCAACATGGTGATCGAGTTTCAGCCGATGCTGCAGCTGCACGGCGAAAACAAGGACCACTACGCGCTGCATGCCAAGTTGCGCGACCATCGCGCGCCGCTGGGCGGCGTGCCGCGGGCGGAATTCCTGCAGGCTGCGCGCAGCGCAGGAACGATCAACGCTATTGATAGGCATACCCTCAGTCATGCTTTCGCTGTACTGGAAGATTTGCGCGCAAGCGGCCGTGCTGCGCGAATCGCAGTACCCACCGATTTAGCTTCCTATGATCGCGCGCAACTGCAATGGATGCACGGTTTGTTGAGTCGAAATCCGCCACTGTCCGTTGGGCTGCAGGTGGAATTCGACGCTAGAGTGCTAATCGAACGGCCCGCGCTGAAGGGCATACTCAGCGTACTGCGAACGTTCAAGGTGATTACCGTGCTTGCCGACGTGCAGGCCGAGCTGGCCAAAATTGAGTGGTATCTACAGCTGCCAGTGACGCTGCTCAGGTTCCCTTATGCTGCGGTCAAGAAGATTGCCGCAGATGACTTCGCAATGGCGATAGAACCGTGGAAACAGGTGGGCAGAGCGATTGTGGTCGACGGCGTCGATGAGCTTACCGACGTCAACCGATTGTGGTCATTGGGCGTGGACTATCTGCAGGGCGAGGCGCTGGCTTCGGCGAGTCCCCGGCTAGAGCTGGAGCGGACGGAGTAGCTGGCGCTGCGGCATGGCTGCCAGTGGCGGAGCGATATTGAGATCCGGGCTAAAGAGCAACACGACATTAACGACCAGATACCGTCCGCCACCAGTCGCAGCCCTGCAGCCAGCTATAGCGGGCCTGCGCAGCCAGCATCCCTAAGCCGCTGCGGCGATGCACATTCTCTAACCCGAATTCGCCGAACAGCTCGCGCAGTGGAGTGACTTCGCCGGCCAAGCAGCCGGCTAGCATCTCGCCGGCAACGGTGGTTGGCACTAGGCCCTGGCCGCCAAAAGCCTGGGCGTACCACAGGTCGTCGCGGAGGCTGCCCACTTGCGGCATTTCGTGGCGCGAGTAACTCATTGCGCCGCTCCACGCGCTGTCGATCTTGGTTGCGCCCAGTTGCGGAAAAACGCGACCCATATCGCGCGCCAAAATGCGTGCTAGATCATCGGCCGAGCGGTTGCGAATCGAGATACGGCCGCCCCACAGGATGCGCGTGTCGGCCAACGGTCGGTAGTAGTCGAAAGCGAAGCGCGTGTCGTATACAGCGCTGGCCGTGTGCAGACACTGGTCCAGCCGATCGCCCAGCGGTTCGGTAACCATGACATAGGTGGCGATGGGTAACATGGCCCGCTGCAGCGGCTGAAAGTGGCCCTGCAGATAGCCGCCGCCGGCCACCACGATGCGCTCGGCGTGGACGTCGAATTCCAGCCCAAGCACCCGAGTTCCGTCTTTG
>QIMA01000164.1 GCA_003233535.1 Rhodanobacteraceae bacterium | reverse complement strand
CTGGCCAAGGCGAACGTGCGGCAATGCAGAGCGGTTGCGTTAATCATTGTGCTGGTCGGGTCACGGTAGAGCCCAAAGCATACCGGGCGGATGGGTCAGTCGCGCGTCGCAGCATGTTCAACGGTCACGGCAGTGGGGCGATGCACACACGGCGAGGCGGATTCGCTGGCCGCTGAAGCTGCACTGTCGCTTTGTTAGTCTCGATTCAGAGCTCGATGGGCGATGTCTTCCCGGTAAAAGCACCCCTCCCAGCTGATCGCGCTGGCGCGCTGGTACGCATAGGCGCGAGCCTGAGCAAAGTCATCGCCGAGAGCGCAAACCGTCAACACGCGGCCGCCAGTGGTGATCACTAGCCCGTCCAGCAACCCGGTCCCCGCATGAAAGACCTTTACATCACCGAGTTGAGTCACATCCAGCCCGTTGATCACGTTACCCTTGCGCGGGCTTTGCGGATAGCCAGCGGCGGCCAGGACCACGCCCAATGCGGGCCGTGGATCCCAGTTCAGCGTGCGCCCCGCCAACTTGCCCTGGGTGGCCGCGTAGAGCAACGCGTACAGGTCGTCGTCCAAACGCATCATCAGCGGCTGCGTTTCGGGATCGCCCATGCGGACGTTGAACTCGAGCACTTTGATCGCGCCGTCAGCGCTAATCATCAGCCCGGCATATAGAAAACCGCGAAAGCGTCGCCCCTCGGCGGCTAGGCCGGCCAGGGTCGGCTCAATCACTGAGCGGAGGATCTGCTGCTCAACCTCGTCGGTGACTACCGGTGCAGGCGTGTAGGCACCCATGCCGCCGGTGTTCGGTCCTTGGTCGCCTTCATCGCGGCGCTTGTGGTCCTGACTGGAGGCGAGCGCAACGTAGTCGGTGCCGTCGGCAACCACCATGTAGCTGGCTTCCTCCCCGACCAGGAATTCTTCAACCACGACTCGGTGGCCGGCACTACCCAGGCTATTGCCGGCAAGCATGTCTTCCAGCGCTGCCTCCGCGGTCGCCAGATCCATCGCCACGACGACCCCTTTGCCGGCGGCCAGGCCATCGGCCTTGATCACGATCGGCGCACCTTGCTCACGCACGTACTCGCGCGCGGCGGACAAGTCGACGAAGACTTGGTGGGCCGCGGTAGCAATCTGCTGACGATCTAGAAACGCCTTGGCGAATGACTTCGACGCCTCCAACTCAGCGGCCTTCTTGGACGGCCCGAAAATACACAAGCCGGCCGCTGCAAAGGCGTCTACCACGCCAGCGGCCAGCGGCACTTCAGGACCCACTACGGTCAAATCTACGCCTTCGTTGTGGGCCAGCGCGAGCAGACCCGGAATGTTGTTGACGCCCACTGCGGCGTTGCGCACGCCGCGTTCGCGCGCCGTGCCCGCATTGCCGGGCGCAACGATTACCTCACCGACTTGCGGCGAACGCTGCAGCCGCCAGGCCAAAGCATGTTCGCGCCCACCGGCGCCGATTACGAGTACGCGATTAGAAGCCATGGTGAGGATGCGTCCGCGGTAAGAGTTGGGGTGATTGCAATCAAGGCTCGACGAGTTAGTGGCGGAAGTGTCTACGGCCAGTAAAGACCATAGCAATACCGTGCTCGTTGGCTGCGCTGATCACTTCTTCGTCGCGGATCGAGCCGCCGGGTTGCACAATGGCGCGAATGCCGGCCTCAGCTGCGGTGTCTACGCCATCGCGGAACGGCAAGAATGCGTCCGATGCCATCGCCGATCCGGGCAATGCGAGCTTGGCTTCGTCAGCCTTGATCGCGGCAATCTTGGCGCTGTTGACTCGGCTCATTTGGCCGGCGCCTATACCTAGCGTCGCACCTTCACGGGCGTATACGATCGCATTGGATTTGACGAATTGCGCCACTGACCAAGCGAAGGCCATGTCGGCAAATTCTTGGCTACTGGGCGGGCGATCACTGACCACTTTCCACGTTGACGGGCCGTCGCCGCCCAAGTCACCGTCTTGCACCAAGAAACCGCCCTGAATGCGTTTGAAGTCACGCCAGGCCGGTGCTGGCGTTGGCCACTGACCGCTTGCCAGGACGCGCACATTGGGTTTGGAGGCAAGTGCGGCGCTGGCGAGCTCATTGATTTCCGGCGCGATGACCACTTCAACGAACTGGCGCTCCAAAATTCGCCGTGCGGCCTCGGCCGGCAGCGGCCGATTAAAGGCGATGATGCCGCCAAAGGCAGAGATGGGATCGCAGGCATAGGCCCGTTCATAGGCGCCCAACAGCGTCGACGATACGGCTACGCCGCACGGATTGGCGTGCTTGACGATGACGCAGGCCGGTTCGTCGAACTGCTTAACGCACTCCAGGGCGGCATCGGCGTCGGCCAAGTTGTTGAACGACAGCGCTTTGCCCTGTACGACCCGCGACGCGGCCGCGCTTCCCGGTGCTGGGCTGCTATCCAGATACAGTGCCGCCGACTGATGCGGATTCTCACCGTAACGCAGCGTATTCTCGCGCTTGAGCGCTAAATTCAAAGTTGGGGCAAAGGTCTGGTCCGAATCCGCGCCGCGCTCGCCCAGCCAATCGGCGACCCGGCCGTCGTAGCTAGCGCTGTGCGCAAACGCTTTTGCCGCTAGGCGCTGGCGCAGTTGCAAACTGGTGCCGCCCGATTGCAACGCACTGACTACGCTAGCGTAGTCCTGCGGATCGACCACCACGCTTACCCGCAAGTGGTTTTTTGCCGCGGCGCGCAGCATCGCCGGGCCACCAATGTCGATTTGTTCAATCGCCTCAGCATCGCTCACGCCGGCCTTGGCGATCGTGGCCTCGAACGGATAGAGATTGACGACCAGCAGGTCAATCGCATCGATGCCGTGCTCGGCCATTACCGTTTCATCGATTCCGCCTCGGCCCAGTAATCCACCATGAATCTTCGGGTGCAGGGTCTTGATCCGGCCGTCCATAATTTCTGGAAATCCGGTAATGCTAGAGACGTCGGTCACTTCCAGCCCTGCCTCTCGCAGCGCCCGCGCGGTGCCGCCGGTGGACCACAGTTCGACCTCAGAGGCGGCTAGTACGCGAGCGAACTCCACCAGGCCGCGCTTGTCGGAAACGCTGAGCAACGCCCGGCGCAGCGGGATCTTGTTAAGAGCCATCAATAAAGTCCGTGTTGGGATAGACGTGTAGATTGCGCGGCGAATATTGATTGCGGCGCGCTACCGATTCGGGGCGGGAATCTACCATTGTCTAGCAGATCAAGCAGCGTTCAACGGCGATAGCCCGGAGTTTCATAAACTTCACGCGCCCTCGCTAGGCCCTTGATCGCCCAGCGATTTTTCCTCAGTCGGGTGTATGAACCACTACACC
>QIMA01000238.1 GCA_003233535.1 Rhodanobacteraceae bacterium | reverse complement strand
AACGTTTCATAAACTTCACGCGCCCTCGCTAGGCCATTGATCGCCCAGCGATTTTTCCTCAGTCGGGTGTATGAACCACTACACCGCTCCTGCGGAAAAATCACTGGCCTACCAATGTCCTGCGCGACCATCGCGCGAGTTCATGAAACATCCGGGCTAGTCGCTCCGTGCTTAACTCAGCCCGCATGAGCGGATTGAACGCAGTTGGGGCGAGCTAATATTGTAAATCAGCTTGCCCTGCGCGCTCAGTTCAGTTATAAAGCCCGGCTGATTTTGCAGGTGCGACTTTACGCGCTTTTGCGATCATCATGTGGAGGTGAAGCAACGTGGCAGTGACTGCGACTCGAAAAAAGTCCGCTCTAGATTCTTCCAATCGGCGTGGCGCCGCTCAGGTGTCGGTTGCCGATATGCCGCTGCCTGAGGGTTATACGGCCCGGGTTGATTTGCCGAAAGGCTACCGGCCGAAAGCGAAAGCGAAGGCGAAGGCGAAAGGGGAGTACATGTCTGCCGAGCATCAGGAGTACTTCCGCCGTAAGCTGATAATTTGGCGCCAGGAGTTGGTCGAGGAGTCTCAGCAGACGATCGACAACTTGAAAGAAGAAGTTCGTGATGTCGGTGATGAGGCCGAACGTGCTACCCGGGAAACTGAAAACTCCCTGGAACTGCGTACGCGCGACCGCTACCGCAAGCTGATTAGTAAGATCGACAAGGCGCTGCGCCGAATCGAAGATGGGCTCTATGGTTATTGCGAAGAGACCGACGAAGAAATTGGTATCGAGCGCCTGGAAGCCCGTCCCATCGCTAGCCTCTGCCTCGACGCCCAAGAGCGTTGGGAGCATCGCCAGCGATTGATCGGCGAATAACAAGAAGCAATAATCGCGCGACCTACAGGTCGCGCGATTGGTTTGGACGGTGCAGGGCCGCGCTTGATGGGGTTAAGCTTGATCTGAGCGTATCGCGGCTTCGGCGCGAATCCGTTGATAGAGCGATCCGAGACCGTTGTTGCGTGTCGCCGACAAGTGCTTGTGCAGGCCAATATCCTCGATAAAAGTGGGGTCGCTGGCCAAAATTGCGGACGCACTGCGGCCGCTGTAAACCTTCAGCATCAGCGCGATCAGCCCCGAGACGATCGCCGCATCCGAAGACGCGCGGAAGTCTAGTCGTTCTGCATCACCTTCGGCGATCACCCAGACTTGCGATTGACAGCCGTGCAGCAGGTTCTGCTCGACGCAGTCACCGGCTTCAAGCTTGGCCAACTGGCGGCCCAAATCGATCAAATATTGGTAGCGCTCGCTCCAGTCGCCGAGCAGGGTGAAATCATCGACGATCGCCTGCTGTACCGCCTTGATTTCCTTAAGTTCCACTGCCGATTCGGTCATGCCGATCCGCCCTTGCTGTCTACCCGCCAGCGGGCCCCTTCCGGGGTGTCTTCAATCTGGATGCCGTCATCGGCTAGCTGCTTGCGAATCGCATCTGACCTAGCGTAATCCTTAGCCAGCTTGGCGGCTTGGCGTTCGTCCAGCAGCGACTGAATCTGCGCCTCGTCGATGCTGCTGTCGCCTTGGAACCAAACCTGTGGGTCTTGCTGCAGCAACCCGAGCAGCTTGCCGGCGCTGCGCAATCGGCTGCTGGCTAGGTTCTTAGCCTGTGGGCCTTCAGCCTTGTTCATCTCGCGCACGTACTGCGATAGCAGGGCTAAGGCCTGAGGCGTGTTCAGGTCCTCGCTAAGGGCCGCGAACAGTTCTTCGGGGATGCGCTCTTCAGCGTCGGCCGGCGGCACTTCACGCAGCGCCCCATACATGCGATTCAATGTGGCGGTGACCTGCACCAGTGATGAGTCTGACCAATCCATCGGCTGTCGGTAGTGCGCGTTCAACAACAGGAAGCGGAGCGCCTCCGCAGAGTGTTCTTTGCGCAACTGATCGACCAGCAAGACGTTGCCCAAGGACTTCGACATTTTGCGGCCCTCAACGGTGACAAAGCCGTTGTGTAGCCAGTATCGAGAGAACTGCGTCCCGCCGTGCGCGCAACGGCTTTGTGCCATCTCATTTTCATGGTGCGGAAACAGCAGGTCGACGCCGCCAGCGTGGATGTCGATAGTTTCGCCAAGGTGCGCCTCGGCCATCGCTGAGCACTCGATGTGCCAGCCAGGACGGCCTTTGCCCCAGGGACTCTCCCAGCCAGGGAGGTCGGCAGTGGAGGGCTTCCAGAGGACGAAATCGGCCGGGTTGCGCTTGTACGGGGCGATCTCGACGCGCGAGCCGGCGATCATCTCGTCAGTCGAACGCCCCGAGAGCTTGCCGTAGGCCGGGAAGCTGGCGATGTCGAAGAGCACGTGGCCCTCGGCGGCATAGGCGTGATTGCTGGCAATCAGCCGTTCGCACATGCGCACGATTTGCGCGATGTGCTCGGTAGCGCGTGGCTGCACATCTGGCTGCGCGGCGCCCAGTGCCTGCATGTCGGCGAAATAGGCGTCTGCATAGCGATTGGATATGACGTCAATCGGCACGCCCTGGTCGTGAGCCAGCTGATTGATGCGGTCATCGATATCGGTGATGTTGCGCGCGTAAACGACCTGCGGGTACTCGCGTCGAAGTAAATCGGCGAGCAAACCAAACACGACTGGCGGTCTGGCGTTGCCGATGTGCGCGTAGTTATAGACGGTCGGGCCGCACACGTAGAGCGTGACCCGATCAGGATTGCCCGGAACGAAGTGTTCCAGTTGCCGGGTCAGAGAATTGTGCAGCCTTAGTTTCATAGCCAAAAAACCATGCGGAAAACCGCTAAGTTTAGCCTGCGCAAGGCCGCTTAGGGCGGTGTTCTCCGCGCGGCGGGCGCGTCGCTGTTCAGGGACGCGTCGGGGTAACCGAAATTCTTACTCGCAGGCGTTGGCCTGGATCGTAATCCAGTCGTGACATATAGACCTCACCGCGATAGCGGTACTCGACGTCATAGCCAACCAGTTGGCGGACATCGCGGTAAGTCTCGATCACTTCGCAGCGCGTCTGGCGTTCGTTGTAAACCCGCTCTGGGTTGTTCGCCGCATCAATATTGCGGCCAATCACGCCGCCAGCGACCGCACCGGCGACCGTCGCGGCCTTGCGACCGTTGCCTTTGCCGACCTGATTGCCCAAAGCGCCGCCGACAATCGCACCGACAATGGTGCCGGCGGTAGTGTTGCCGTTGCGCGAGCTGCGTCGCACTTCGGTGTCGTAGCACTCTTCGCGCGGCTCGCTCACTCGGGAGCTGCGATAGACCGGGTCGACGCGCAAGACATCGGCGTAAGAATAGTTGACGTTTTCCAGCGTTTGGCCGCGAGA
>QIMA01000148.1 GCA_003233535.1 Rhodanobacteraceae bacterium | reverse complement strand
TCATTTTCCGCAGGCGCGGACTTGAACTGGATGAAGCGAATGAGCGGCGCCACGCAAGCAGAGAATCGCGATGACTCACTCGGCTTGGCAAAACTGATGCGCACGCTCGCATTCTTCCCTAAACCGACCGTTGCTCGCGTGCAGGGTGCGGCTTTTGGTGGCGGCGTCGGGCTGATTGCATGTTGCGATATTGCGCTTGCCGCTGACCATGCGAAGTTCGGCCTTACTGAAGTAAGGCTCGGCTTGGTGCCGGCGGTAATTTCGCCCTACGTGGTTGAGGCCATTGGGCCAAGGCAGGCGCGCCGTTACTTCCTTACCGGCGAAAGTTTTGACGCGCACCAAGCGCAAAAGCTGGGCCTAGTGCATATGGCAGTGCCAGCCGATGAGCTGGACGCGGCGCTCAATCAGCAGCTCGAGCTGTTGCTTCGTGCGGGCCCTGCTGCGGTGCGCGTGGCAAAGCAACTGGTCTTTGGCATCCGCGGCACCGACGATCAGCGGCAAGGCAAGATGGATGCCCACACCTCTGACCTTATTGCCAGTTTGCGGGTGTCGCCAGAAGGTCAGGAAGGCATCACTGCATTTTTGGAAAAGCGTGCGCCGCTGTGGGTCGGCTGATCTGACGGTCACTGCCCACAGAGAGTTGGTAACCTCTGACAGCCCCGAAATCTAGCCCTCAATAGACGAAGCCCCAGCCATGTTCAAACGCCTGCTCATTGCCAACCGCGGCGAGATCGCCTGCCGCATCATCGCTACCTGTCGTCGACTCGGCGTGCGCAGTATCGCGGTCTATTCCGACGCCGATGCGCAGGGCAGACACGTACGCATGGCCGATGAGGCCTGGTATCTGGGCGGTTCGAAGCCGGCTGATTCCTATCTGCGCGCGGACAAGTTGCTGGAGATCGCTACACGCACCGGCGCCGAAGCGATTCATCCCGGCTTTGGCTTCCTTTCGGAGAGCGCCGATTTCGCCGAGGCCGTTGAACAGGCACAGATTCGATTCGTCGGCCCAACGGCGGCGAGCATGCGCAAGATGGACTCCAAGGCGGGCGCCAAGGAACTTATGCAGGCTGCTGGGGTGCCGGTAGTGCCTGGATATACCGGGACCGACCAGGGTGATGAACGTTTACGAGCCGAGGCCGAGCAGATTGGCTATCCGCTGATGATCAAGGCGGCTCATGGCGGCGGTGGTAAGGGCATGCGTATCGTCGTTAAGGGCGACGAATTCGAGGCTGCGCTGGCATCAGCGAGGCGCGAGGCGCAGGGCGCGTTCGGTAAAGACCGAATGCTCCTCGAGCGCTACGTGGAAACTCCGCGGCATATCGAATTTCAGGTCTTTGGCGACGCGCAGGGCAACGTTATTCACCTCAACGAGCGTGAGTGCTCGGTGCAGCGCCGCTATCAGAAGATCATTGAGGAGTCGCCATCTCCATTCGTCGACGAAGATCTACGTGCAAGGATGGGTGCGGCAGCAGTGACCGCGGCGCAAACCTTGGATTACGTGGGTGCGGGCACTGTGGAGTTCATCGTTAGCCCTGACGGCGGCTACTACTTTATGGAGATGAATACGCGCCTGCAGGTGGAGCATCCGGTGACTGAATCGGTGCTCGGTATTGATCTAGTCGAGTGGCAGCTGCGGGTGGCGTTTGGCGAGCCGCTGCAGTGGCAGCAAGAACAGGTGCAGGCGCGCGGTCACGCGATCGAAGCGCGGCTATACGCCGAAGATCCGGAGGCCGGGTTTCTCCCCGGCAGCGGTCGTTTGGATCGCCTGCATTTGTCGGCAGAGAAGCCAGGAATGCGGGTCGACGCCGGCGTCGATGAAGGTGATGTGGTCAGCGTTTTTTATGACCCGATGATTGCCAAGCTAATCGCCTACGGCGACGATCGAGAGCAGGCGCGCACGCGGCTGCTGAACGCGATCGAGGGCAGTTTGGTCGTTGGACCAAAGAGCAATCTGGATTTCCTGGCGCGGTTGCTGCGCCACCAGAAGTTTGTAGACGCACAGATCGATACCGGCTACCTGGACCGCGCGCTCGACGAAGTACTAGGACCTGCCGCACAGGTTGGTCGCTTGGCGCTTAGCGCCGCTGTTCTGCGTGCCTCGCTAGAGGAGGAGCAAGGCGCTGCCAAGCAGGCGCACGGAGACGATGTGCATTCACCTTGGATGCGTGCCGATGGCTGGCGCCTCGGCCATTGCGGCAAACGGCTGCAGCGGTTTCAAGCCGGTGAGCTGAGTATGACCGTGGCCGTGCACGGGGCAGACGGTAACTATCGATTAGATTTTGATGCCGATGACCACATTGATGTATCGGGCGCAGAGTTGTACGGTGATGTGATCAGCTGGTTCGCTGATGGACGCAGACAAACGATCACCGCCGCAGTGGTCAGTGACGGCTATCAAGTTCACGCTGACGGTCGTCGCCAAACTCTGCGTCATCTGCCGGCTTTTGCGCCTGCGCTTGAGGGCGACGTTACAGGTGACAGCCTGAAAGCACCGATGCCCGGTCGGATCGTGGCGGTGCGCATAGCTGAAGGTGACAGCGTGCAGTCCGAGCAGGAGCTGTTGGTCATGGAGGCGATGAAGATGGAGCTGTCATTGAAAGCGCCCAGAGCCGGCGTGGTGGAGACACTGCGGGCCGAAGTTGGTGCTTTCGTAGAGGCCGACACATTGCTGGTGAAGATGGCCACGGAGCAGGGGGATGGCGGTGAGTAGCGCGGCTGACAGCGTCAAAATTGTCGAGGTTGGCGCTCGCGACGGCCTGCAGAACGAAAAGCAAATCGTCCCTACCGAAATCAAGATTAAGCTTATTCAGTCGCTGGCTGAGGCAGGACTGCATCACGTCGAGGCGACCAGCTTTGTCAGCCCAAAGTGGATTCCGCAGTTGGCGGATGCTGCACAGCTGATGGCCAAGCTGACTCGGTTGGCGCACGTTAGTTACCCAGTGTTGGTGCCGAATATGCAGGGCTATCAGCGCGCGGTGGCCGCAGGTGCAAAGGAAGTCGCGATCTTTAGCGCCGCGTCTGAAGCTTTCAATCAGCGCAACATCAACGCCAGTATTGATGAATCGCTGGCTCAGTTTGCGCCGGTGATGGAGGCCGCTGCGGCTGATGGCGTGCATGTCCGAGGTTACGTATCGACGGTGCTCGGTTGCCCCTATCAGGGCGAGGTGCCGTTAGCCGATGTGGTGCGGGTTGCAGTAGCACTGAACGAATTGGGCTGTTACGAGATATCTTTGGGCGACACCATCGGCGCCGGTACGCCGGCGAAAGCCCGCGAGATGTTTCAGGCGGTCGCTGAGGCGGTGCCGGCGGAGCGTTTGGCAGTGC